>QMPN01000085.1 GCA_003648575.1 Bacteroidota bacterium | reverse complement strand
TTTGCCTTCTGATATCTTTATCTTCGATATTCTTGAGGTTGCACCTGATATGCATGCACGTTTTTCAGCTATTTCCCGCACATATGAGTATCTGATCACAAATCGTAAAGATCCTTTCAATGAGGGACTTGCGTGGCATGTGCATGGGCAATTGGATATCGACAGCATGAATAAGGGGGCGGCCATTCTTCTCAACTATACCGATTTCACGAGCTTTTCAAAGCTTCATACACAGGTTAAAACCAACAATTGTGATGTGATGGAGGCATATTGGGAACAAAAGGAAGACATGCTGATCTTTACTATTAAAGCCGACCGTTTCCTGAGAAATATGGTTCGGGCTATTGTGGGTACCCTGATAGACCTCGGCAGGGGAAAGATAGACCTGGATGAATTCAGATCTGTGATAGAAGCTAAAGACCGCTCTGAAGCAGGTCTTTCAGTCCCGGCTCACGGATTATATTTGACCGATATTGAATATCCGGATGAAATGTAAAAGAATTTGATTGCTTAATTCCAATACTTCAGTTGAAGCATCATGATACGCCCCTTTCTAGTTCCCGAAGGAAAGATTCTGCTTCTTTTTTCGAAGGCGCTTTGCCATGCCATCTGTTATCTCCCTCAATACTTGAAACACCTTTTCCCACAATAGTATCTGCCAGGATCACGCTGGGTTTACTATGGATGTTTATGGCTTCCTCGTAGGCAGAAAATACATCTTCGTGCACATGGCCATCGCAATGGATCACATGCCAGCCAAAAGATTTCCATTTATCGGTAGTTAGTTCAATCTTTGGTAAATCTTCGACCTTGCCATCGATCGCTGCTCCATTCCTGTCGACAAGAATAGTAAGTTTACTAAGATTGTGGTGTACTGCTTCCATAGCTGCTTTCCGGATTGAGCTCTCTTCCAGGTCTCCTTCTCTGAGTATGCAGTAGATATGGTAATCGTTCTTATCCTTCCTTGCTGTGATAGCCATTTCAACAGCTAAGGATAAGCCTTGTCCCGCTGAGCCTGAGAAATGTTTGTTGCCTGGCATTCCAAGCTTTTGGAGGGTATTCAATTCCTCTTGAGAGAAGCATCCCGCCAGGGCCATGGCAGCATACAGTACAGAAGAAACATGCTCAATTGACAGGATCAGGCGGTCGCGCTCCTTGCGACCCGGGTCCTGGCAATGGTGTTTCATAACACCAAAATAAAGGCAGGTGAAGATATCGGCCAGCCCGAGAGAACCTCCGGTATGCCCTGAACCTGCCTCAGCAAGGCTCCTGATGATTTCAGCCCGGACTTCCCGTGAGATCTTCCTAAGTTCCTGATCCGATGGTATTTTTGTGTTCATAGCTACAATCTAGCGCAATCTTATTACCACATTGGCTGTGAGAAAGCATATTTAAAAAAGTAGTATGCGCAAACTCCGGAGTACACGAGCTTCAGCATAGTGCCTGTTAAAAATCCGATAAAGGAACCGATGGCCGCAATAAAAGATTCTCTTGAATCCCGGTTGCCGGTGGCTTCTCCAATATAAGCGCCAACAAATGGGCCAAGGATGATGCCGAAAACCCCGAATGGCCCAATCAACACAATAGATGGTAAGATGAAGATTCCGAAAATGAGGCCGATGGTACTGCCCCAGACCCCCCGTTTTGTCCCTCCAAACTTTTTAGTTCCGTAAATAGGTACGATATAATCAAGCACAGTTACCAGGACCATGATCCCGGCGAGGGCCCAGATGGTGTCTCCGTCCATACGGGGAGGGCTCATGAATTGAAGCAGGATCAAAGCAAGAAAAGCCACGGCCTGGCCAGGTAAAATTGGGAGTATACAACCGATAAAACCAACGATCAATAAGATGATTCCCAATACAAACAATAATATATCCATGGTAACTGATTTTTAAACAAAAATAAGACTTTACGGATTGAAATTTGCCTCTCTGATATATTCAGCAGCTTTATTGATCCTGCCTTTCAATTCATCCATTAGCTTTTCTTTTCATTCGTTTTCTTCTGATCCTTATAAAAATGATGATGGCCAGGAAAAGGGTCACAATCAGCGGGATGAGCACTTTTGTCACTGCTGCCCATTTTATATCCTCATTTAGCAAGCGGCTGTGTTCTTCATCAGTATGAGGAACCATACCAATTATGCCGCCCGTCTTAACAAGCATGGCAATGGGAATGCTTCCGTTCGGAATATCCTTGTGGCATGCGATACACACACCTATTCTCTCCATTCGATCCCTGCTGTCCTGCGACAAAGGACCTGATAGGGGCCAATGATGCCCTACGGTTTGCAATTGTTGTCCGTCGCGTGTCACAATCTTTGAAAGATCAATATCAAGTCCGTCTATGGTATGGAATTGCACCCTTGCATTTTGGCTCAGAACCGAGCCATCTGCATCACGCAGGTCTAGGTATTTGTCAGTATCATAGGCATTCATGTATACTCCACCATTAATACCATAACCGAGGGTTTTCGGGTTGGCATGGCAGGATGTGCATTCCCTGGCTTGCCGGCTGCTGGTATGTGGCTGAGCAGGTGTCATATCGATGCCCCGCTGACCTTCATCACCACCTCCTTCTATGTTAGGTGGTGTTCGCCATATCTTATTGGAGACAATAATGTCGCCTTCTTTTCCGATAACCGTGGTGATCTGTTGACAACCGGTGATCACTGGACAGATACGACCTTCACCATTGATACCCAGGATGGGGTCCTCCCAGCGAACATAGGTGCGGCCTTCTGATGCTTTCCCATCCTGAGTGGCTGTTCCTCCATCTTTCAGCCAATCAGTACTCTTCAGGCCCTGTGAATAATCCACTCGCACATGGCATCCGTAACATTGCGGTGCCCAGGTAGAATGACAGGCGTAACACTCCATTTTATCGAGGTGTGTGCCTATGTTTACCATGGCTGTATTCGCTTTTAACGGGTTGATCCAGGAGTCCTCTTCATTGATCTTTTTCAACAGAGGTACACGGAAATCCAGCCCGCTGGCCGAATGAACGATAACAGCTTCTCCATCCCTGACGATATTTCCGAAGGGATTTCCACGGGTAGTGAGAAGATAGCCATCCTGTTGCGGGTAGATAGTAGAAAATTCTTCCTGTTCACTCAATAATTCTGAAACTGTGCCTCTTTCATTTTCCTCTGGTTCAATGCCAAATTCATCCTGATACCCCAATGGAAGTTCCCAGGGGAAGAAATCAGGGTTTCCATGACAGTCGGCACATTCAACCTCTACCTCGCCCATAGTGGTTCCGCCAATATTCCCGTTCCCATGCATGGCAATGGTGGTATGACAATCCTGGCATAAGAGTCCCCCGCGGGGGTTTTCAGCCCGGCTTTCAGGACTGTGGTGATGGTCGTCACGTATAAACTGGTAGTTCTTGCCATGCAATTTAGGCTGGCTGCTGCCATCTTCCTGCCAGGGTGTATCATATTCCGACTCGATGAGTCCCAGGAAAGACACTCCTATTCGTTTCCCCCGATTGTGGCAACTGGCACAGGTCTCAGGAGGAATACCTGACCATGTTTTATCGTGAAGGCTAACTTTTGCTTTTCTCGATGACTGTATACTATGCACCAGCATATGGCCGGGTTCATCTCCGGGTATCGAAGGGTCGAGTCCTTCGTACAAGCCCTCATCCCCAAAGGGGATATGGCAGGCAGCACATCCATCACCATGGTAGTCACCCCGTCTTTGCTTTCCTCTCACACCAACATGGCATCGAAGACATTCAGAACGCAGGTAAGTGAGGACACCCTGTTCCGGGTGCTCATCAATTGTATTGATATCGGCTTCAGGAAGCAAAGCCAGGTGCTCAGGAAAGTTAGCCGGGTATTTATCTCGCAAGCGATGCATATACTCTTTATATGCAGGGGTTCCTACGTCCGGTGTCAATCCGTTCGTGTCACTGATTTCATAATTTCCATAAATGGGATCGTATCCTGTTTGTGCTCCCCATCCCCATAGTGCCCCCTGTATCTTTCCGGCTTCTGTTTGCATGAGGTTGCGATGCATATTGTAATAGTACTCATCATGGCAATGCCGGCATGATCCGTCTTCCAGCCATATAGATCCCGGGTAGCTGATCATGTTTTTATGGGCCACGTCCTTATTCCCGGTTTTTGCATTCCCCATATGGCAAACAACACAGCCATTGGGATCGTCAAGTTCATTGCCCAGTTCATAAATATCCTTTGCCATCTTTGAATCATGCTGCCGGATGGGCGCGATCCCTTCATGACAACCGGATGTGAGACATCCGCTCTCATTAGCAGGGTAGGCATCGGGAGAATGCTGAATGCTTATTCCTTCAACGGGACTTCCGGTCCCCGGACCACTAAATGCATAAATGACCAGACAGGCAAGCGAAAAGCTAATAATAAAAAGAATTCCGGATTTAGACATGATACAGGCTTTGTATGTAAATATACTTAAATTTGGCCTTCATGAAACAATGGCGTGATCTAAGCTATCTCCCGGAAGGAGATGAAAAACAACGAGATGTTTATGCAGCAATACAGGATAGTATGCTGCTTAAGCTATTAGCAGCTTTCGATCCAATATTGGTGGGGACCTACCCGATAGGGATATATCTGGAGGAAAGCGACATTGATATTATATGCCAGTTTTTCAGAATAGACCACTATGGAAGTGTGGTGCTGAATTCATTTTCCCACCTGCCTGATTTTGAAATAAAAACTAAGATGATCAGGGGGGTGGAAAGCATGATCGCCCGTTTTCGCTTTGACGGGTTCAAATTTGAAATATTCGGGCAGCACACTGCTGTAGAAGAACAGTATGCGTATCGTCATATGGTTATTGAGGATATGATCTTATCCGGAAGGGGTGAGGGATTCAGGAAAGAGGTGCTCATATTAAAAGAAAAAGGCCTCTCAACAGAAGAAGCCTTTGCACTTTTACTCGGGATCGATGGTGACCCGTATGAAAATTTACTGAAATTTGGTACCTAGTACTTTGTACTTAATACCTTGTACTATTTAATCAAATGAACATCCATTTGTGGGAATGGAATATTAAGGCCTGCTTGGGTGAAGGTCTTATAAACCTTTTCATTCATATCGAAGTAGATTCCCCAGTAGTCGGCACCTTTTGCCCATACCCTTACAACAATATTCACTGAACTGTCGGCCAGTTCTGAAAGAGCAATAAATGGCTCAGGATCTTTCATGATACGTTCATCCGCATTGATCAGGTCAAGGAGTGTTTTCTTTGCTTTGTCATAGTCATCGCCATATCCGATGCCAAATGTAAAGTCTACCCTTCTGGTATCCATAGCAGAGAAATTGGTAAGGGAAGAATTTGATAATTGAGCATTCGGGATAATGATGATCTTGTTATCCGGGGTATTCAGGATGGTTGTAAAGATCTTGATCTCCTTTACTGTTCCCATATGACCTGCTCCTTCAACGAAGTCGCCCACTGTATAGGGTTTGAAGAGAAGGATGATCACACCACCGGCAAAATTTTGAAGGGTTCCCTGCAGGGCTAAACCAACAGCAAGGCCTGCGGCACCAAGAATGGCAATGAAGGAGGTGGCTGCAATTCCCATCATACTCATCACACTGATAAAAAGGAGGACCTTCAGAAGGATAGATACCATACTTTTCAGGAATCCCTGTAGTGATGGGTCAGTATCCTGTTTTTTCATCATCCTGCCAAAGCCTTTGGTAATGAGACTGATTACCCAGAGGCCGATGATTAGCACGAGGAGAGCTCCAACTACTTTCGGAGCATAATCCATTGCATAATCAACGTAATAGTTTACATTAAATAACAACATTTATTTTGGTTTTAGTTAAATATTTAGGTCTTTATTCAAATCATAAACAACGGTGCTTTGATTAAGTTCAAAGTGGGTTATTTTGTTTCTGGTGGCTAGTTACCAGCATCCAGCATCCAGCATCCAGCATCCAGTATCCAGTTACTTCAACCACCGATCCAGCCAATTGTAAAAGGTCCTTTGCCAGAGTATCCCGTTCTGCGGCGACAGTACCCAGTGATTTTCATCGGGAAAGAAGAGAAACTCTGCAGGTACGCCCCTCAGCACAGCAGCATTGAAAGCACTCATGCCCTGTGTATAGGTAATCCTGTAGTCGAGTTCGCCATGAATGATGAGAATGGGTGTATCCCACTTATTGATGAATTTGTGGGGCGAGTTCGCGTATGAATTCATGGCCACTGCGTTGTCTTTCTCCCAGAAAGCGCCGCCCAGGTCCCAGTCTACGAACCACATCTCTTCCGTTTCCAGGTATTGCGCCTCGAAGTTGAACATGCCATCGTGTGAAATGAATGCTTTAAATCGTTTGTCATGGTTTCCGGCAAGCCAGAAAACAGAGAATCCACCATAGCTGGCACCTATAGCTCCCAGTCGCTCATTATCGACAAAGGGTTCTTTCGATACTTCATCAATAGCTGCCAGGTAGTCTTTCATGTTCTGTCCGCCGTAATCGCCGCTGATCTGTTCGTTCCATGCCTGTCCGAAGCCCGGCACACCGCGACGGTTTGGTGCCACGATGATGTATCCGTTTGCAGCCATTATCTGGAAATTCCATCTGTATGACCAGAATTGGCTGACCATACTTTGCGGCCCGCCCTGACAGTAGAGCAGGGTGGGGTATTTCTTAGCAGGGTCGAAGTGTGGCGGATAGATCACCCAGGTGAGCATGTCCTTGCCATCGGTGGTCTTGATCCACCTTTTTTCAACTTCTCCCATTGTGATCTTCTCGAGCAAATCCTTATTTGTAAAGGATACCTGTGTATCTGCGCCGGAAACAGGGTCAACGGAAAATATTTCTGTTGGCATCGACATCGACTGCCTTGTCGTTATCAGTTTTTCCCCGAGCACGGCCACTGACCGGTAGTTGTGGATGCCTTGTGTTACCTGACTGAACTCTTCATTTGAAATATTATAATTGAAGACCTCATATGATCCCAGATGAGGGCTGATGAAGTATATACTTTTATTCCCTTTCCAAGCATATCCACCTGTGTTGTGGTCGAAGGAAGCTGAATGGTCACGCTTCTCTCCACTGCCTACATTATATATAATTAGCCTGGTCTGGTCTGATTCATAGCCCTCACGTTCCATGCTTTCCCATGCGATCATGCTTCCGTCAGGAGAAAATACCGGTGCCATATCGAAGCCCATCATCCCATCCGAAATGTTTTCGGTTTTGCCATTCTCCAGGCTATACAAGTATATATCGGAGTTGGTAGAAACAGAATAGTCCATACCGGTTTTTTTCTTGCACGTATATGCTATGCTTTTGCCGTCAGGGCTCCAGCTTATCTGCTCCATTCCTCCGAAAGGGCTGAGTGGTGCTCCCCACGGCTCTCCATCCATGATGTCTTTCATTCCGCTTATTGCTTCACCTTCATAATCAGCTACAAAAATGTGTGTATATGTGTCTACCCAATGATCCCAATGCCTGTACATGAGGTCGGAATTGATTCGGCCACTTGCTTTTGGCAGTCCTTTATACAACTCATCATATGGGTTTTCTATGACAACATCTTTGATAAAGAGGATGTGTTTCATATCAGGAGCATAGCTGAATCCACCAACTCCACCTTTAAAATCTGATATTTGTTTTGTTCCGCTTCCGTCGGGATTCATTTCATAGAGTTGCACGCTACCCGAGGCAGATGAGAGGAAGCCAATCTTTTTCCCATCAGGCCGCCAGAGGGCATTGAATTCACTTTTTGGCGTATGCGTTAATTGGATATTGTTGCTGCCGTCAGGGTTCGAGAGGTATAGCTCCCTGTTGCCTTTATTCTGTTCCACACTATAATAGGAAACTCCATATAGTAAGTTGCTGCCATCAGGAGAAACTTGCAGGTCGCTGAGACGGCCATAGGCCCACAATACTTCGGGACTTTGCAGGTCAGAAGCGAGCTCCAGCACAGGCTTACCTATGATGTCTGCTTCTTGCGTATTCTCTATTTTTGCGATTTCGCTGCATGAGGCCAGGATCATAATGATGAGGGCCAGGGGGAGAATATTTTTGTAGTTCATGATTGATGATTTGAATAATGAATGGGTGAGTTCGTCCCTGTAAAAGTCCGAAAAATGCAAAGAAAAAGCAAATACTACTTCAATATGCCTGACTGCCGGTGACTGACTTTTTTATACCGTTAACTGAATCATGCCTGCCGTTAAGTGATAGGCGCTGGACTATCCCCTTAGCATAATCTATCTTTATATTGTAAAGGAATACTAATTTCGAGATTCCAACTGACTTCAGACTTCTGACTTCTGACTTCTGACTTCTGACTTCAGATTTCGAAGAAATCCTGCCCTGACACATATTCTGTGTGACGAGTGCGGAATCGTCAGAAGCAGTGCCCCGCGGAAACGCGGGGCTTTTTAATATAGAAGATAGAAGAATGAAGAAGTGGATTGTCGAAGGAGAAGGAGAAAGTAGAGGGATAAGTACTTCTTCTATCTTCTATCGTCTTCATCAGTCTCATTTCGTACAGCTTTTTCTCCAATCACCTTCTTAAATCAATACAAATCCCCAAATTCTAAATAATAAAATTCGAAACAATTCGTAAATAACAAAGATGTAATGTTCCAAACTGATGAGACCTTATAATCTGGCGTTTGGAATTTTGAATTTGAAGCATTGAATTTTATTTCGAATATCGAATATCGAATATCAGATATCGGATATCTGAAAGCCCTTACTTCCTCACAAGCAGTTTCTGTCTAAGCTTTTGATTACCGTTAGTAACCTCCACGATGTACATGCCTGATTGCAGGTGTGAAATATCGATCGTACCGTTCACAGGTCTGGATTGCAAGACCTGTTGGCCTGTGAGGGTGTAGATGAATACTTTCTCAATAGTGTAGTCTTCAGCCGATATGGTAAGGGTCTGATGTGCTGGGTTGGGGTATAACTCTATCTTGTCTTTGATAAATTGCTCATCTATGAATACAGCATTGGCTTCACAAGAATCCTGCACTTCCTCTGGGCTGCTACACCCTACGGCATTATCATGAATTTCAATGGTTCCACCAGGAGCAGCCAGATAATCACATACACTTTGAACTTCACAGGTAGATAAGGAGCTGTTATAAGCAATGTATAAATTTTCGATAGAGGATGCTTCTATATTATCCAAGCCCGATAAACTGGTCAAGGCTTGCATACCCTCAATCCTAAGGTATCCCCCGATGGAAGTCACATTGTTTAGTTCTGTTAAACTTACCTGAGCATCGTTACAATAAAATCTAAGGTTTCCCCCGATGGAAGTCAAATTCTCCAGGCCTGTTAAACTCAAGAGGGGATTGCTATCATAAATTCCAAGGTCTCCCCCGATTGAAGTCAAATTCTCCAGGCCTGTTAAACTTACCAGTTCGTTGTTGTCCGCAATTGAAAGGTTTCCCCCTATAGAAGTCACATTGTCCAGTCCGGTTAAACTGGTCAGTGATGTCCCAACGTGATTACCGATATGACTATAACCAATTTCTATACCTCCCCCAACGGAAGTCACATTATCCAAACCAGTTAAATTGGTCAGTGATTCGTTGCCCAAAATAGCCAGACCCCCAATATAATTCAGGTTGTTCAGAGCTGTTAAACTGGTCAGGATAGCGTTACCACCAACATAAAGACCTCCCCCTATAGATGTCAAGTTTTCCAATCCCGATAAATTGCTTAGGGATGGGTTCCCAATAGGAGGGTACAAATAATAAGGATACCCAATATTTAAAGTTCCCCCGATGGAAGTCAGGTTGTCCAGTCCTGTTAAATTGGGCAGGGATTTGTTGCCACTAAGAAGTAATCTACCCCCAATATAATTCAGGTTGTTCAGGCCTGTTAAACTGGTCAGGGAATCGTTGCCTATGATATCTATATTTCCCTCAATGGATGTCAAGTTTTCCAATCCCGATAAACTGGTCAGGGATTTGTTTCCATTCATATTTCCAAGATAATTACTTGTTCCAATACGAATGTTTCCTCCAATAAAAGTTACATTGTCCAGGCCTGTTAAACTTGTCAGGGCATCGTTACCTTGAATAGTAAATACTTCCGCGATGGATATTAAGTTTTCCAATCCTGATAAACTTGTCAGATTATCGCTATTCGCAATTGTAAGGTCTCCCCCGATGGAAGTCAAAACACTTAATCCGTCTAAATTCGCAATATCATTACCATTACCGCGAATACTTACATCCCCCTCAATCTCTGTACAGTTAGGATGATTAATCTGAAAACTATCAATCTGTGCCTGTGTATTAAATTCAATACCATTTGGCAAACAAGGTTGGGCTGATAGCCAAACACAACAGAATATCAGGATAAAGGTAACGAACAATAGTTTTTTCATAGCTCTACTATTTAAGTTAATAGCCTTTGATTAAGCAGAGCATTTGGAAAGTTTCCCCTTTGGTGGTGTAAATATACTAAATCACAGGGCCATAAGCAAGTGAACTGATTATGGATTATGGATGCTGGATGAAGGTTTTGAATTTAGAACTTGGAGCCTTGGAAATTGTTACGGATTTGGAATATAAGCTTTGATATTTTTTCACCCAACACTCAACACCTTTTTGTTAGCTTCGCTGATTCTATAGGGGGGAGGCTTACAACAAAACCCTTCCTCGCTGCGCTCAGATATGGTTTTTCTTTCACAGTCCTCCCAATCAAGCAGGCTTGTTGGTCGGCCTTTAAAAGAAAAACCCCACACCTTCGGTGCAGGATTTTTGTTGTAGCGAGATCGAGAATTGAACTCGAGACCTCCGGG
>QMPN01000084.1 GCA_003648575.1 Bacteroidota bacterium | reverse complement strand
TATTCGGGTTTGATCTTTTGCAGGAGTATGATCCAGGCTTCCACATCCTGCTCCGTAGTATTGTCGATGCTTTCTCCTTTATGCTTACCGCGCAAGAAGAGGGTTTGCACGATCAACTTTCCTTCGAAAAGGCATAATTGCTCCACAACCTTTCCGAGGCTCAAGCTTTCCGCAGGTTGATTGATCAGACGGAACAAGCCTTCGTTGCCTGCATCCAGCTTCTGAATGTTCTTGTCGGTGGCTTTCAGCGCACTGAAAACATCATCACGGTGCAGCATACTGGCATTGGAAAGTACGGTAATCTTTGCATCCGGGAAAAAGCGGTCACGCAAAGCGATGGTATCATCTATCAATCCGGGAAAATCCGGATGGATGGTAGGCTCCCCGTTGCCGGCAAAGGTGATGGCATCCGGTACCTGGTTATCCGCCAGCATGGTTTTTAGCTTTTCTTCGAGCAGTACCTTAACCTCATCACGGGATGGCAGGCCGTTGCTTCCTTCCGGCTTGCTGTGCGTCCAGCCACATTCGCAATATACACAGTTGAAAGTACAATATTTATAATCGACAGGCAGGAGGTTGATCCCAAGGGAAACCCCTAATCTTCGGCTCATTACAGGGCCAAAAACAGTTTCGTGAAATAAGAATCCACTCATGGCTAAAGGTTTTGATAAAGGTAGTTTATTTTTACGTATTACGTGTCAGGTACAAGCTTCAAGGTAATTATTAGTACCCTGCACCCTGCATCTTGCATCCTGAACCTAACACCTATTTTACTACCTTTGCCCTTTCCTGCCTATGGCAAGCCTCGATCAAATAAAAGAGCCCGTTAAGGAGCACGTAAAAGAGTTTGAGAAGTACTTTCGTTCTTCCATGAAGAGCAATGTGCCCATGCTCGATCGTATCACCCGTTATATTGTAAAGCGGAAAGGAAAGCAAATGCGTCCACTCTTCGTATTCCTTGCGGCTGAAATTAGCGGAGGTGTGAATGACTCGACCTACAGGGGAGCCTGCCTGGTGGAATTATTGCATACGGCCACACTTGTGCATGACGATGTGGTTGATGATTCCAACGAGCGCCGGGGCTTTTTTTCCATTAATGCACTCTGGAAGAATAAGATCTCTGTCCTGGTGGGCGACTTCCTGCTGGCCAAAGGACTGCTGCTTTCTCTTGATAATGATGATTTCGAATTGCTGAAGATCGTTTCCAATGCTACACGGGAGATGAGTGAGGGTGAATTGCTGCAAATGGAAAAAGCCAGGCGGCTGGATATTGAAGAGGATATCTATTATGAGATCATCAGGAAAAAGACAGCTTCCCTGATCGCATCCTGTTGTGCATGTGGGGCATATTCTGCTTCCGGTGACTTTGAACTTGCGGAGAAGATGCGTGAATTTGGAGAAAAAGTGGGCATGGCCTTCCAGATCAAAGACGATCTCTTCGATTATCAGAAAACCAATAATACCGGGAAACCCTCCGGGGCCGATATCAAGGATAAGAAGATGACACTGCCTCTGATCTATCTTCTCGGACAGTCGGGAAGATCAGGCAAACGAAGGATCATCAATGTTATCAAGAAGCACAATACCGACCCCAACAGGGTAAGCGCACTGATAAAAGAGGTGGTAGACTGCGGCGGGATTGAATACGCCAGGCAAAAGATGATCGCTTATCGCGATGAAGCCCTTGAAATCCTGGAAACCATTGAAGATTCGCCGGCACGGCAATCCATGGCCGACCTGGTAATGTTCACCACAGAGCGTGACAAATAATCCTATACTTTTTTTAATGTAAATCCAAAGGTGGTCCCAACACCCAGTGTGCTGCGTACATTGACGGCTTGCTGATGGGCCTCCAGTATATGCTTTACGATGGCCAGCCCCAGCCCGCTGCCTCCCTGCTCGCGCGAACGGCCTTTATCGGTACGGTAAAAGCGTTCAAAGATTCGTGGGATGTTTTCCTGGTCGATGCCCAGCCCGTTGTCATTGACCTCGATCAAAACATTTTCATCCATGTCGGAAAAACTGATGCGGGTATAACAATCATCCTTGTCGCAGTATTTAATGGCATTGTCGAAAAGGTTGATAAGCACCTGCCGGATGCGTTTTTTATCTGCTTCCACCATGATAGGCCTGTCATAGCCCTTATCGAATTCAATAAGAACCTTTTTCTTTTTAGCCTTGATCTCCATGAACTCAATGATCTCCCTGGTGAGCGAAACAATGTCGAAAGTGCTCAGATCCAGATTTAGCGTAGCAGATTCAAGTTGAGAAATGGTTCCAAGGTCCTCTACTATGGCAATCATCCTGTTAATGCTCTTCTCCGTACGGATGAGGTATTCCTTGTTGATGCTGGGGTCGTTGATGCCTCCGTCAAGCAGGGTCAACACATATCCCTGGATATTGAAAATAGGTGCTTTCAGCTCGTGAGAAACATTCCCCAGGAACTCCCTCCTGTACGTGGCCTGTTCCTTTAGCATATCGATCTCGTTCTTTTGCTTTTCGCTCCACGCTGTCACCTGGCGGTTCGCATCCTCCTGTGATTCATCGATGAAGCTTTGGTCATCATCACTATGTGTCCGGAACCTGTTAATGGAGTAATTTAACAAGATGAAAACAGAAATAAAGAGGAGAATGATGGCAGTGAGAAAGATGAATATGTTAAACTGATCCTGGACAATGGCTGCAATGATATACACCACGGCAAAAAACGATGCCACAAGGATAGCAATGCCAATAGACAGCTTTTTTGGGTCAGAATATTTCATTAGCCTTCAAACTTATATCCAACCCCTTTTACGGTACGGATATTATCCAGATCGAGCTTTTCCCTGATCTTCCTGATATGCACATCTATGGTCCTGTCGCCAACGATCACATCGTTCCCCCATACTTTTGCGAATATCTCTTCGCGGGTAAAAACCTTATTGGGCCTTGATGTAAGCAGCAGCAGCAGTTCAAATTCCTTTTTCGGAAAAATGATCTCCAGCTTATTTTTGATCACCACATAACGTTCTTTGTCGATGGTGAAATCTTTAAATTGGATCTGCCCGTCGTTTGCCCTGGGCGCTGATTCTTTATACCTTCTGAGCAGGGCTTTCACGCGGCTGATCAGTATCCTGGGCTTGATAGGCTTGGTGAGGTAGTCGTCTGCCCCCGCTTCAAAGCCGGCGATTTGAGAGTAATCCTCGCCACGTGCAGTCAGGAATATCACAATGGTATCCTGCAGGTCTTCCAATTGCTTTATCTCGGTACAGGTTTCTATGCCGTCCATTCCCGGCATCATCACATCAAGGATGATCAACTGAGGTTTGATCTCTGCTGCTGTTTTTAAAGCGTCTTCTCCGTTCAGGCAGGAATGTACTTGGTATCCTTCTTTACGTAAATTATAACCCAGGAATTCAACAACATCAGGCTCATCATCAACCAGGAGGATCGTATGTTTTTGATTACTCATGTGCTTGGTTTATGTGTAGTCGGAACGCTAATAATGAACTGAAATTTAGTTGCAAACAAATATAGTACTAATTCGAATTTTAACGTGCACTGCAATTTTTTTTGTGGGCAAAGAGTTATTATGAAAAGCGATTTGCTCATGCTCCAGATACTGATCTTATCACTCATTATAAATGTTAGTGGCTCCGGAAAAGACACCTATGCCGCCCAGGCCTGTATTACCGAACAGGAATATCGTCTCTATGAACTGATGAATGATTATCGGGAAGAGCATGGATTGCCGTCCATTCCGTTGTCCCCGTCATTATGTTATGTTGCAGGTGCGCATGTTTGGGACCTGAACACCAATCAGCCCGAGGGAGGGAGGTGTAATATGCACAGCTGGTCAGGTGAAGGCCCCTGGACAAAATGTTGCTATACCAGGGATCATAAACGGTCTTCATGCATCTGGTCGAAACCCTCAGAACTCACCGATTACGATGGCTATGGATATGAAGTCGCATACTACAGTTCGTGGACTGCTGAAAGGCACAACGATATGGCCTGGGCTGCCCTGGAAGGATGGAAAAGCAGCCCGGGGCACGACCGCATGATAAGGAATGTGTATGCCTGGAAACGGCTGCAATGGAAAGCCATGGGAGTGGCCATTTATGGAAATTATGCTGTAGTATGGTTTGGCGAGGAGGATGACCTGCACAGGAAAGTGCTGCGGTGCCCATAAAGAGTTCCGAGTGCCAGCTTATAGTTTTCATTTATCTTTGTTAAAAATTTGATCGTATGAAGAAAGCAATACTTTCCCTCTTTTTTGTATTATTTGTGATGATTGGCTTTGCTCAGAAGTTTAATGGTGGCGCATTGATCGGGCTGGCTGCAACCCAGGTAGCAGGAGATAAATATTCCGGATTTAATAAGGCGGGCCCCATTGCAGGCTTCTTTGTGAACCTGGAAGCCTCACCTCGTTCTACCTTTCAGATGGAAATGTACTATATTCAGAAAGGGAGCCGGGATAATGCCAATGCTGTGGAAGAAGATTATGATTCATACCTGCTGCGACTGAATTATATTGAGCTGCCATTGCTTTATCAATATCACACGGGCTGGTTTGCAGTACAGGCCGGGCCATCCGTGGCTTTCAGTATGAGTGGCTATGAAGAAACAAATGGAGAAGAGGTTGGAGCAGATGATTTTGCAATAGCTACTTTCCAAATACATTTTGGGGTAGTATTCACTCTTGCCAATAACTGGAAAATCGATATCAGGACAAATAACTCACTTACCAACCTGAGGAACCAAACCTATACCGGCCATGTACGTCGTATCTTTCCGAACAATTATGGTCAGTTCAATGATGTGCTGCAGATCACCTTTGCATACCAGTTTTTTCACTTTGGGAAATAGTAACGGGTGAATCCTCCTTCGCTGCGCTTTGGCGGACAAGTCAGTTAAATCGGTTGAATCGGTTAAATTGGTTGAATCAGTTGAATCAGGAGGGAACTGCAATATCCAGCATCCAGCATCCCTTTATTTCCCACTCTCAATATTTCTCCGCAAGGCATCAAATCCTGTCCTTTCCACCGCTGTTCCTTTGAATAGTGCCTTAAAGGTAGCTTCATCCAGCACTTCCCAGTCCTGATCGCTCATCCCAAGCAATTGTTGCGAAGGCATAAATTCCGGTTCCTGATGTGCTTTGGCAAAGCGGTTCCAGGGGCATACATCCTGGCAAATATCGCAGCCAAAGATCCAACCATGAAGTTTTCCGGCATCCTCCGGCTTAAACTTACCTTTATGTTCTATGCTTAGATAGGAGATGCATTTTCTGGCGTCGATAACACCCGCTGAGGTGATGGCCCCGTTCGGACAGGCATCCATGCATTTGGTGCAATTCCCGCAATGATCAGTAGCCTCTTCTTCATCGTAATTTAATTCCAGATTGGTGACGATTGTTCCTATAAAATGGAATGAACCCTTTTTCTTGTTGATGAGGCATGAATTTTTCCCCATCCATCCCAGGCCGCATTTCTGTGCCCAGGCCTTTTCCATTACCGGGGCGGAGTCGACAAAGACCCTGGCCAGTATCTCACCCATTTCGTCTTCGATGGCATCTACGATCTCCTTGAGCTTGTGTTTGATCACCTCATGATAATCTTTTCCGTAAGCATATTTGGAGATCTTGTAATTTCCCTCCGAGAGGATTTGGTCGGCAGGGAAATAGTTATACATCACCATGATAAGTGAGTTGGCCCACTCATTGAGCAGCATGGGGTTCAGGCGCTTGTCCACATTCCTGTTCATATAAGCCATAGACCCGTGGCAGCCATCCTTCAGCCATGACCTGAAAACCTCAGATTCTTTTACCAATGGGCCTGCTTTGGTAATACCGCAGGCTTCAAACCCAAGTTCATAGGCTGTATCCTTGATCAATCGGCTGATCCTGTTTTTGGAGGTAGGCATGGTATCTTTATTCGAACAATCCCGGCTGACTTCCGCCTTTGACTTTGCCGAGGTGCTTATAGGCATTTTCTGTGGCTTCCCGGCCACGCGGGGTACGCATCAGGTATCCTTCCTGTATGAGGAAGGGCTCATAAACTTCTTCTATGGTTCCACTTTCTTCCCCTACCGCTGTCGCGATGGTGCTGATCCCTACCGGGCCACCCTTAAACTTTTCGATGATGGTAAGCAGTATCCTGTTGTCCATCTCATCCAGTCCGTTCTTATCTACATTCAGGGCGGAGAGGGCATGCTTTGCGATCTCGAGATTGATGGTGCCGTCGCCTTTGATCTGTGCAAAATCGCGTACCCTTCTGAGTAAAAGGTTGGCGATCCTGGGGGTTCCGCGGCTGCGCCGGGAGATCTCGGAGGCAGCATTATCATCCATGGGGACTTTCAGTATGCCTGATGACCTTCTCAGTATCGTTTCTATGGTTGCTGCATCATAATACGACAGCCGGAGGTTGATCCCGAAGCGGCTTCTGAGGGGGGCGGTCAGCAAGCCCGAACGTGTGGTCGCACCTATGAGGGTAAAAGGGCTGATCTCAATCTGTACCGATCGTGCATTGGGTCCCGATTCTATCATGATATCGATCTTGAAATCTTCCATCGCAGCATAGAGGTATTCCTCCACTACCGGGCTAAGCCGATGGATCTCATCGATGAACAACACATCATGCTCTTCCAGGCTGGTAAGCAAGCCGGCCAGATCGCCGGGTTTATCAATCACCGGACCCGAAGTGATCTTGAGGCCTACGCCAAGCTCATTGGCAATGATATGTGACAGGGTGGTCTTTCCCAGGCCGGGAGGGCCGTGAAGCAACACATGGTCGAGCGCCTCGTCGCGCAGCTTTGCCGCCTCAACAAATATTTTCAGGTTATCCACCACCTTGAGCTGCCCGGAAAATTCAGTGAATTCTGCCGGCCTTAAAACTTTTTCTATCTCTAGTTCAGCCTGGCTGAGGAGTTCTCCACTAGAATCGAGATTTTCGTTCATGCACACGTTGATTTTGTCAGGTCTAACTTCCGTATTATCTCGTAATTTACGTAATAAGCACAGTAGATTTAGCAATAATTGCATTGCTAAATTAGTTTATTTTATGTATATTTATTATCTTAGCATTGGATAGTATATAGATAGATCATGAAAAGCTTGCTGGTAGCCATAGATTTTTCAAAGAATGCGATCCACGCACTCGAGTACGCGTTGGTGTATGCCAAGCACTTGAATGCCAGGGTGTACATGATCTGGGTCGATAATGTCTCCGGTCCTGATCTTGTTGTTGATTCCCAGGATGGGGCGCCAAGGCATGAATCCCGTGAGCTTTTTAAGGAGATCCTCGACGGGTATGAAAAACACTCGCCGGTCATCAAGCTTGATTATAAGCTGAGCAAAGGAAAAGTATATGAAGAGATATCAAAGTATGCGGGCAAGATTAAAGCTGACCTGATCTTTACAGGGACCCATGGGGTGACCGGCTTCGAAGAATACTGGATTGGAAGCAATGCCTATCGCATCGTTACCCATGCACCCTGCCCGGTGGTGACCTTACGGCAGGATTTTAAGTTTGGGAAGTCGGTGAAAAAAATCCTCATGCCCATCGACAGCTCCTCGCAATCGAGCAATAAAGTGTTTACTACGGCAGAGATCGCAACCGCCTTCAACAGTGAAGTGCAGATACTGGCCTTGCATACATCCAGCCTGGGCTCGCTTAAGAAGCAGGTCGACAGGCACCTGAAGACTGCGGCGGATCATCTTGATAAGAGTGGGATCAAATATGCCGTGAAAGAAGTTTCAACAAAAAATCTGACGCCGGATACCTGTGATTTTGCAACAAAGAACAGGATCGACCTGGTGGCGATCATGACAGAGCAGGAAACTACGCAGGCGAATGTATTTCTTGGTACTTTTGCCCGTCAACTTGTAAATAACTGCCCGGTACCTGTCATGAGCGTACGCATGTCGACCGGATAAACAATAAACTGAAGAATGAAATATCGTTGGATCATATTATTAATCATGACTTGTATGATGGGAGGAGGCCTCATGGCTCAGGCAGACGGAAATGCAGTTGTCATACAGGATCCTGCCATCGATACGCTTCTTCAGAAGCATGTGGAGATGAATGAAGCCTTGCTGCTGAATACCGACAATTATGCCATTGATGGTTACCGGATACAAATCTTCGAAGAGTCAGGAAATAAGTCCAGTACCCGGGCAAGAGAAGTGATGGCAGAATTCTCAACAAAGTATCCGGATATTCCGGTTTACCTTACCTGGCAGGCACCTAATTTTAAGGTGAGGGTAGGGGATTTTGAGACCAGGATGAAAGCCGAAGGATTCCTGAACAAAATAAAAAGAACGTATCCCATTGCATGGGTGATAAAAGATAAAATAAAGTTCCCTGTAACATATTAAACCCACGGTTATGAAAAAGATTCTTGTTGCCATTGATTTCCTCGACTGTTCCGTAAATGCCCTTGCACATGCTGTTTCCATTGCAGCCAGAGCGAATGCCGATATTGAAATGGTATGGGTGAACCAACCCGACCATTCAAAAGAAATATTTAAGTGTGACCCCGATAGGCTTCTGATTGAGGTAGAAAAACGTTTTGCCGAATTGATCGAAGACTATGCCCCGGAGCTTGAAAAAGGGGAAATGTCATACCAGATACGGGAAGGGAAGGTGTATAAAGAGATCGTCAATGCTTCGGACGAAACCAATGCCGACCTTGTTATAGTGGGGACGCATGGCTCATCAGGATTTGAAGAGTTCTGGATCGGGAGCAATGCCAATAAGATTGTTTCGGCTACCGATAAACCCATCATCACCATCAGGGGTGGGATAGATCTTAAGCGCCCGCTGAACAAGATCGTGCTCCCGCTCGATAGTACCGTCGAAACCCGACAGAAATTGCCTTTTACAACTGAACTGGCCAAGATACACGATGCCACTGTTCATGTCCTGTCGATTTATACCACCAAAGTACAGGCAATAAGGTACCGCGTAGATACCTACACCGACCAGGTGATCGAATACCTCGAAGAAGAAGGTGTAAAATATGTACGGGATGCCGTTGAGGCCGATAACCTCACCAACTCCACTATCGGCTATGCCGAAAGGATAGATGCTAATATGATCTCCATTATGACGGAGCAGGAGAGGACTACGGCCAACCTCTGGTTAGGTCCCTTTGCGCAGCAGATGGTGAACCATTCGCCATTCCCTGTGCTGAGTATACGTCCTAAGGAACTGATAAGGTCACTGACGAGGTAAACCCTGTCATTTGGGTTTAATTTCTGTTAATACAGTTCAGATCGTCAAACGCTACTTTTAACCTTTCAATAATGCTGAGCTCGCCTGCACGCAGCCATTTGCGGGGGTCGTAGTATTTCTTGTTGGGTACATCGTCCCCGTCGGGGTTGCCGATCTGGCCCTGGAGGTAATCATGGTTTTTCTTGTCGTATTCACGTACGCCATCCCAGAATGCCCACTGTGTATCGGTATCGATGTTCATCTTGATCACACCGTAGGAGATAGCTTCACGGATCTTTTCCTTGGCGGAGCCTGAACCTCCATGAAAGACGAAGTATAAAGGCTTGGCTTCGGTACCGTATTTGTCCTCTACAAATTTTTGTGAGTTGTGAAGGATGACAGGCTCGAGCTTCACATTTCCGGGCTTATAAACACCATGCACATTTCCAAAAGAAGCTGCGATGGTAAAACGAGGACTCACTTCGCTAAGCTGTTCGTACGCATAGGCAACATCTTCCGGTTGGGTGTAGAGCTTGGAGCTGTCGATATCCGTATTGTCGACGCCATCTTCTTCGCCACCGGTAATACCCAGTTCGATCTCAAGGGTCATGCCCAGTTTATCCATCCTGCCAAGGTATTCCTTGCAGGTAGCGATATTTTCTTCCAGGGGCTCTTCCGAGAGGTCGAGCATATGGGATGAGAACAATGGCTTGCCATGTACTTCATAAAATTCTTCTCCGGCTTCCAACAGTCCGTCGATCCATGGGAGGAGCTTGCGGGCGGCATGGTCGGTATGCAGTATTACGGCTACGCCATAATACTCGGCTAGCTGGTGTACCTGCATGGCGCCTGCGATGGTACCTGCAATGGCAGCATCCATGCCAGAGATGCCTTTACCTGCGTAAAAAGCGCCTCCACCATTGGAGAATTGTATGATGACGGGTGAGTTGACATCTTTGGCCGCTTCCATCACGGCATTAATAGAGTTTGAACCTACCACATTTACTGCCGGAAGGGCATAATTATTGGCTTTTGCAATGCGGAATATTTCCTGGACGCCATCGCCTGTGATCACACCCGGAGAGACTTTATCGAAGATCTTATCTGACATATTTGGAATATTTTTTTGTTATGAAATGAATGCTGCAAAGTTAAAGAATAATTTGACAAAAAATTATTCGGGTACTGGGTACCGGGTACCAGATACAGGGCAATAAATTCCTATCTTTGTGACCACATATCAAACATTGACAATTGACAATACAGAATTGACAATGTTTATCCGGCCCCGTAGTTCAATGGATAGAATGTCAGATTCCGGTTCTGAAGGTTGTGGGTTCGACTCCCGCCGGGGTCACCAAACGGGACAAGCCAGCTTTTTCAGCTACTTGTCCTTTTTTCTTTTTTCTGAAAGCCTTGTTATTTCTACAAATCAGCGCAACGACCTCATTGATATCCTTGGTTCGAACTCTGCTATCTGAAAATTCCATCATTCTCGGAAAGATCGAACCAATGATTTGCTGCTTTTGCTCTAGAGTGCCCTGTTGATAGTACTTTTCAAGGTTTTCGATGATGCTGATCCCTTGCAGTAATCCTTTCATGCCTGATGTCTCTTCACTGCCTTGACTACTAAGTTGATCTTGAACCTTATTTATCTCAACTTCATACCTTCCCTTCATGCGGTGATAGTCCTCTGAGCTTAGCTGCCGTTCAGCAAGCAGATCCTGGATGTTTTCAACCTTTTGCTTTAGCTTATCAATTTTATCAAGCGTGGATCTTCTATTC
>QMPN01000083.1 GCA_003648575.1 Bacteroidota bacterium | reverse complement strand
GGATTTGATCTCATATGGATAAGGTGCAAATACAGATTCCCAGATATAATCATCTACCCAGCGCCAGTTCAGGGCAAAGCCGAAACCTTTGTAGATCTTTCCTTCCATCCCAACATTTACCTTATGTTCCGGCGTATTGTAGGCAATCATAAAGTCATCCTTGAAATCCGCGGTATCGAGTTTTGAAAAAGTATAATTGGCATATACTTTTAAAGTCGGATTAATATAGTAATTCAGTCCTATACTGAATCCATATGTGTTCAGGTCTTCTCTGGTGTTAGTGGCCACAAGGTATCTGGTATAATTCCTTGTTGCGATATCATCTACCCCACTCTGTTCACCGGCTACTCCTGAATTAGGCCGCACAACCTGGGAAGCAGTGATAAAGTCCGAGTACATATTATAATACACACTAAGGTCGACGAAGAACTTCTTGGTGATGAGCCCATTATAACCCAGCTCAACACTTTTTAACTGCTCAGGTTTAACAGCTTCTACATATGTAGTTTGTAGCACCTCAGGATTCGAGCCATCGAAAGCCATTACCGATCCCAGGGTATATGCATTTCCAAAGCCATCTACGTTCCCGACAGTATATTCATAACCCTTGTTTAAATAATTATACTGGTCGGCCACAGTTGGGCTACGAAAAGCCGATTGCCCGGTCAGGCGAATCACATGTGATTCGTTTACATTATATACCAGTGCCAGCCTGGGAGATAATTGCAGGTCGTAGTTCGTATTCTTATCGGCACGGATAGATGCAAATACTTTAAGTTTATTTTGAACAGCATCCCAGATAGCCTGGGCAAAACCGCCATATTCAGATACATTAATAGTGCTGCTTGTATCAGAGAACGTAGTACCGTTCGATACAGGATTCGTATTTCTGAAAGAAGCTCCCACGTTCAGGTCCACCCTGTTAAAGCTGTGGTTATAGAGTGCCTCCAGGTGATAGAGAGTGGTTTTACTCTGGAAATTAGCTCCATAGGGAGGAGGATTGGTGGTCACCTTATCAAAGGCAGCTTCCCATTCAGGAGTTCCCGGCTGCAGCCATTCACCATTGGCAGCCATCATAGCCGATTCATCAGCTGTTACACCCCAGGTATGATGATAAGGATCAGTAAAATTATTGGTTAAACCTGCCATGGTTTGTACATACGTACCCAGATAAGCAGGATCTACATATTTCAGCGAACTGAAACCCATATTCACACCCGAGGCCGGAAGGCTGAAGGTATTCTTTGTGTCATCCTTACTCATATATCCTTTGAAGGAAAATCCTTTATAATCGAAACCAAGCATATGCTGGGTCTGATAAAAATCCTTTAACGGTGCACGGTTGTTACCCATGTAAATACTTGTACCGGTAGAATATCGACCTTCATATTTAATCATCATTTCAGGAGTGATCTTATAATACAGGCCACCACCGATCTTATAATTTTTTGTCTTGTCGTCCCACAACTGCGACTCCATATAACCGGGCATCAGAAATTGTACCATCCCCGGATTGGCATCAGGATACATACTTGCATAATCGCTGAACTGCTCAAAAATGGGGACACCGGCATCCGCCTGGTCCTGGATCATCTGATTAAAATTCTGAGGTGGTGTAGGCTGGTTGCCATAGCGATTGGCTTTAGGGTCATCAGCGATCCAGTCTTTGGCTGTCATGGCTGAACCCGTTATCTTGAATCCCAGTTTCCCTTTGGCAAAAACGTCCCCATAGCGAAACTGAACTTCGCCATACTGCTGTGTTCCCGCTTTTACTTTAAGGCTAAAGCCACTATACTTAAACGGGCTTTTAGTATTCACACTCATCACCCCCTGCATGGCATTTGGCCCGTACATGGCTGATGCCGGTCCGGAGATTACCTCAATACTTTCAATATCAAGATCGTTTACGCCAAACATATTACCCGGGACGACGTTGATAGTGGGCATTTGGTTATCGACACCATCGATAAACTGTACAACACGCAGAGCTGAGGTAGTATTAAAGCCCCTGGCATTAAACACCTTGAACCCAATACTATTGTTTATGATTTCTACATCCCGCATATTCGAAAGACCACTGAAATAATCTCCCGATGCAGAATTCTGGATCTCTTTCACATTCATTTTCTGGATGGTAAGCGGAGTTTCCATCATTTTTTCATCCAGACGTGAAGCACTGATCACCACCTCGGCACCCATGATCACATCAGGTTCAAGTTTAATCTGAAGCAACTGACCGGGCAATGCACTCATGGCAATAGCTTTGTATCCAATGTAGGAAACCTCGATGGTCATTTCACTGCTTCCGCTCACATCGATGCTAAAGTATCCCGTTTCATCACTAACACTTCCTGTATTGCTTCCCTGCACCTTTATATTTGCATTCTCCAGAGGTTCACCACTATCCAGGTCATACACATAACCGTTTATGGTGTTTGTCTGTGCCATCACACCCAGAGAGAGAAGAGATGCGCAAAGCGTTAAAAACATGAATTGTAAAGTTTTTTTCATTGGTATAGATTTTGGTTAAAATTTCTAGTCATTCTTTTCTACTTCGATGCTTTCCTCTGTCTGCACCGACTGTCCATTCATCCTTGTATAAACGACATGCGGCACATTTACATCGCAGTTTTCATCCATAACAAGCCTTCCACGGATGGATGACACATCAAGGGTTCTGAGGTATTCACGCATGGCGTCCCTTTCGCCTTCTGAGCTGTGCAGCCCCTTTACCAGGTATGCTACCATCGTCATCCCATATACATTCAGCCAGTTCATATCCTCGCCATATTTAGCCTTAAAGCGTTCGTTTGCTTTGTTGTAAAGCCTGGCAGAAAAATCAATATAAGGGCGCGGGTACCAGATAAAATCGCCATCTTCCCCTAATGCTGTCCATACCATCTCATTGTCAACCGTATTATTGCATATGATGGGAAGTTCAGGAGCACGCTCACGTATTTGCCTGATAGCATTGATCATAGCAGAACCACGACCGGCCAGGACAACAAAATCAGGATCGTTATCCATCACCTTATTGATCTTATTTCGAAGGTCCAATTCTGAAGGTTCAAATACTTCTCCTCCCGGCATCACCCCTCCCAGCTCAATAAACCTTTCACTGAAAAATTCTACTGCATCCTTGCCCATGTCATCGTTAACCACCAGCCAGCTTCCTCTTCGGAGGTCCAGGCTCGTGTATGCATAAGACGCGAGCAATGGCATGATCTCTGATTCGAGCTCAAAATCACGAAAAGCCCATTTATGTGTGGCCGCAATATTTGCAGCGCTGGATAAGGTCAGCAATGTTGGAATGCCTTCGCGCTCGAGCAAGCCCACTGTTGCCTGTATAATCGGTGTGTAGCCGGTAACGACAAGATCCACATCATCAATCTCAATAAATTTCTTGGTGATCGTAACTGCATCTTTCGGATTAAGCTTGTTATCCTCATAGATAGCTTCAATACGTATCTTTCCTGATGAGTCGCCGACATGCTCCATTGCCAGGTCCATGCCCTTCTTGAATTCCTCTGCAAAATAGCTGCCATTTCCCGTCAGGGGAAGGTTAACACCAATACGGTAAGTGGGGATTTCGCGTTCCTTTTTTCGTTTTCTACTTTCGTTTTCAGAGCAAGAAAACAGGAATGCTGCCAGGATAAGGATCAGAATCGGGGTTTTGCGCATAATAAGGCCATTTCAGCTTATCAACGGCAATGATAGGAATATAATGGCAGAATAATGCTAACTTATTATAGATGATACTGGATACTGGATACTGGATACTAGATACCTAGTACTTAATACATTGTACCTAATACCTGGTACTGGTAATCTGGCAATTGCCGCTGGTGTAGGAGCCGAACAAGCATACACCTTTATTCTCTTCCGTCCCGATCAGAAGCCATCCATACTGATTAAAGAGCTCTTTGGTTATAAAGAAATGTTCGAACTTATGTATCTCGTTTACTTTAATCTTTTCCTTTCGAATTGGCAGCAGGTTTTCTTTCATGGGATTAATCCATTTAGCTATTGCAACATCACTTACTCCTGTTATCCTGCTTATTGCCCTGAAACCCATCCCTTCCAGGTACAGGTGTATTGCCAGCCTCTTTTTATCTGCCGGAACACCCTTTTGGTTCACGGTATAGTGAAAACCGCAATCCTTACACTTGTATCGCTGCGCTCCACCGATAAGTCCTGCCTTGACCCTATGCCTGCTACCGCATTTCCGGCAAAATATATTTTCATCCTGCATAAACTATATTTAGTTCGCAAGATACTAAAAAAATAAAGGATTCGATTATTCCCTGATGATCTTTCCGTCGCGGATCAGGAATTGTGACGCAGAAAATGCAGTTGCCAGCTGCCTGTCCTGGGCAATCATTATGATGGAGACAGTGCTCTTCCGGGCATAATCCTCCAGAATTTGCAGCACCAGCTTTGCATTGGCCGGCGACAGGCCTGCAAATGGTTCATCGAGAATAAGCAAGGAAGGTTGATTTATAATGGCCATTCCAACAGCCAGTTGTGTACGCTCTCCTCCACTTAGCGATCCGGCTGGTGTACGGTCTATGGCAGGATCCTTCAGCAGGCTAAGGGTTTTTCGAAGATCCTCAAGCCGGGAATTGAATTCCCGAGCTTTCATATTGCCTGCAGCAAAAAGCAGGTTTTCCCTGACCGTCATCTGCTGAAATACGGGTGCCCCCTGCATAAAATAGGCAATCCCGCAGGCCTTGATCCTGTCGGCAGACAAGCGGCTTAAATCCTTGCCGTTGTATGATATCCCGCCTGAGAGCATGGGCACAAGGCCGAATATACTATTTGCGAAGGTTGTTTTTCCCGCACCATTCCTGCCAAGGATAACGACACGTTCTCCCGAGCCTACTTCCAGGCTGACATCCTTCAGGATAGGATTTCCCTTATGATATGAAGCCGTGATATGTTCTATTTTCAACATTACAGGAGATAGCTTTGTTTAACATCAGCATGATCAAGTACTTCTTCAGGGCTTCCCGAAAAATGTATTCGGCCTTCAGCCATATAGTGACATGTATCAGCTGCTTTTTTTATGAATTCCATATTATGCTCGATCAGGAATACAGTTTTCCCTCTTTCACGCATTACATCCAGGAGCTTGTAGAGGGTTTCAAAGGATTCCCTGCTTAATCCGGAACTGGGTTCATCGAGCAGAAGCAGATCATACCCACCTACCAGCAGGCCGGCCAGTGAGAGGAGGCGTTGCCTGGCGAATGATAATGATGCCGCAGGGGTGTCAGCAGCATCCCAGAGGGCTCTGAACTCTTCAAATCCTTTCAATTCATGATAAATTCTTTCAGATAGTTCGTTCTCCAGCTTTTTGCTTCTTGCAGGCCTGAGCATTCTGCTAAAAGGCTTCTCTCCCTCAGATTGCCTGGCCTGTATCAGCAAATGATCTTTTACACTGAGCTCATCAAACACCCTGGCTCCCTGAAACATACGCCCGATACCGGCCCTGGCAATTTGCCATGGCGATGACAGGATGCAATCTATGCTTTCCCGCTCACCGACATAAAGGATTTGCCCATTATCAGGTCTTAATAAGCCGGATATCAGGTTGAACAGGGTCGTTTTCCCCTCACCGTTCCCACCTACAAGGCTGGTCACCATTCCTTCTTCCAGGCTGATCGACAAGTCGTTGATAACATTTTTATATTCGGCCCCGAATACCCTTGCCCTGCCATGGTTCATGGCAAAACTCTTTCTAATTTCCTTTATTTCGAGTACCGTGTTCATTTATAATTTCAATTTTCCCAGCAGGCCATTCGGACGGAAGCGCATCACCAGGATAAGCAACAATCCAAAAAATATTTGTTCCATAGGTGCAGCAATACTGTCGGGCAGGCCTGAATACCGCAAAACTTCAGGAAGCAGGATCACAAATACCGCCCCGGCAATGGCTCCCCGTATACTCCCGCTGCCACCCACCAGTACGGCGATCAATATGAATATGGATTCATCCAGGTGAAAACCACCGGGATATATGTATGTCATGTAGGTTGCAAAAATGTACGAAGCCCATCCGATAAAAGCACTTGAGATCACAAATGCCATTATTTTTAAGCGTCTTGTATTCCGCCCCATGGTTTGCAATGCAAGTTCATCCTCTCTCAGAGCTTTCAGGCTTACGCCATATGGAGAGTGATAGATAAAATAAAAGATGAGCACCACCAAAATGGCAAGCACCGCACTCAATATCAGGAAACCGCTTTGCCCATTTATACCTCCCAGCCCCATCACAGATACCGGGCTGATCCCGCTCACACCAAGGGACCCATTGGTTACACTGCTGAGGTTATTCAGCAAAGCGAATACTATAAATTGAAATGCGAGAGTTGCCAGGATAAAATAGTCGCCCCGCAGGCGTATGGTTGGGATGGCAATAAGCAAACTAATCAATCCATTCACCAGCATCACCAGTATAAGGGAAGGGATCAGTGACAGGTCCAGCAGTATGATACAAAGGGCCGTAATATACGCACCGATCCCATAAAAGGCCGCCTGTCCGAGGGAGATCATCCTCGACAGACCAATGATCAGTCCACTTGCCACGCACAGGATGACGTAGATATTTATCAGGATGATTATGTGGCTCAGGTATCCCATATTAAAAAGCCCTCGTTCTTGAAGGGATCAAGCCCTGCGGGCGGATGATCAGAAAAATGAATAGCAATATGAAGGTGACCATTATCACCCACCTGCTGTCAAAGAAATATTCAGTCATGGCCTGCAACAATCCTAACAAAATCCCTCCCAGTACGGGCCCGTCGAAGCGTCCGATTCCGCCAATGACGAGGGCTACAAATGCATTGATAAATACCGGGATGCCGAGATGGGGATTGATCCCCATATCAAGCATATTGAGGCCCGATGCTATGGCCACCAAAAAACCAGATAGAACAAATAGCCCGGCTTTGAGGAGAGTAGTGTTTACACCAAATACCCGGCTCAGCAGTTCATCATCCCTCAAGGCCCTTATCCTGATCCCCAGGGAGGAATATTTCAGGAAGAGAAAAAACAATACGATTACCACTGTAACAAGCAGGAGACTAATCACCTTAAATCCCGGCAAAAGAAGCCCGATATCCAGTCCGGAACCCGGCAATTCGATATCAGCATAGCGTGCTGCATTCCCGAAGGCCAGCTCCCCCAGGCTTACCATAAGGATCAATACGCCTACAGAGCTGATCATAAGAGAGTTGGGAGACCGCCACCTCTTACTAAGCGGAGCATAGATTAGCTTTTCACATGCCAGGCTGATCAGGCCACTACCCAGTATGGCCATCAAAAAGGAAGCAGCCAGTGGCCAATGCAGTATTTCAAGAAAGAAATAGAGAATATATGCTGCCCAGAGGTAGATCCCTGCATAGGCGATATGAAATATACGGGTGGTATTATACACCAGGCTAAAGCCGAGTGCCACAAGGGCGATCAGTGCTCCATTCACAAGGCCGTTAGCGAGAAATTGTATGATCATGCAACAGGGTTCTGTATTTTGCGTACTACCTTCGAAGTACGAAACACAAAAATAGGATTTATTGCGTGATATTTGTATTTTTGCAGCCGAAAATGGTCGCGTAGCTCAGCTGGATAGAGCAACAGCCTTCTAAGCTGTCGGTCCCAGGTTCGAATCCTGGCGCGATCACAAAAGAGAAGCCCGTCACGCAGTGATGGGCTTTTTTGTTTGGGCTCGAATCGAAAGCTTGCTTTCAGATGAAGAGTCCAAACAAAAAAGACAATGCGAGCACAGCGAGCAGGGCTTTTCTTTTGTATCCCCTTTTATGGATCAGCGAAGCGAAGCTGAGCTAATCCTGCCTTTAAAATAAATTCCAAGCTCCAAGCTCCAAAATCCACATTCCAAAATAATTTCCAAGTTCTAACTTCCAAAATCAATTCAAAACCCAAAACTCAAAACTCAAAATTTCTCACGAGCGCAGCGAGGGCAGGGCTTTTTTTGTATCCACCCCAACGGATCAGCGAAGCGAAGCTGAGCTAATCCTGCCTTCTAAATAAATTCCAAGCTCCAAAATCCAAGTTCCAAAACAAATTTCAAATTAAAAATCAATTCAAAACCCAAAACTCAAAACTCAAAATTTCTTACAAGTGTCCGATATAATCTATCGTAGCTAAACAAAGCAAGGGGATCTCTTAGTCGCAGAGCTCCTTCGAGAAGACAATGTTTGCTTGTAACCATAAGAAGGACGCGGCGCACCAATGAAATCAAATTATTGAGTGCCGTGCCCTTCGCCACTTTTATATGATAATTATTGTCTTTTCGAGGAGTGAGCCATGCGAAGGGCGAGAAATCTCCTGCCCTAAAGTTTTCTTAAGCCCTTTATTATTTGGTTATCTCAAAAGTAAGTGTCTACAGGCATTTAGGCAATTCAATAGAACTTTTCCCCAGACACCAGTATTAATAAATTCGAAATTCAAATATTCCGGTCTCCGGTAGCCGTTTAATTGAGAGTACGAGAGTACGAGAGTACGGGAATACGAGAGTACGAGAGTACGGGAATACGAGAGTACGGGAATACGAGAATACGAGAGTACGAGAATACGAGAGTACGAGAATTCGGGAATACGACAATGGAACAATGAAACAGTGAAACAGTGAAACAATGAAATAATGAGACAACTTTTCCCACACCTTTCAGTCTACTTATCAAACTCTATTATAAATAAGGATATATTATAACATTTACGTACATGCCGCGTATAATTATTCTTCTTTATTGTTAAATTTGGCATCCCTGATAACAAAACCGCATTATGAAATCAAGACTACTGTTTTTTCTCCTATTTTTACCTACTTTTCTCTTTGCTGAAGGAACAAAAGAAGTATGGCTCAACTTGCCGAATCACACTACATGGCTTTATTTATGCAATGACCTCATCAACCATTGTGGTGGCGGCTTTGCAGATGATAGAGTTAATTTCGCCGTTTATAATTGCGATCCAGATGAACGATTGCATTTCGTTACAAGAAGTGCTGATGAGATCATCTATTTTGGATTCGATGGTGATCCTGACCCTAATGGTGGTAATAATGCCAAAATTGTTTACAGAATAAGAGATGAATTTGGAGCTATTGTTCAAGCGGAATCTGACTTGCCTACTGCAGGATCCGGTTTTATTCCCAACGTTGGACAGGCCAGAGTTGGGCCAAGTCAGGTCTATGGTGCTGGTGGTTACGATGCGTTTCAATTTGACCCGCCGGCCCCCGGGGTTTACACCATAGAATTTTCTATTGTACATGAGGTAAGTGGTGTAACAATTGAAGAAGCCTTTAACATACAGCTCTTCGACCTAACTGTGTATGATACAGTATTAACCACAGTACAACCTGGTAGACTGTACTCGAAATCATGGCAGTTTATTGATGGCAATGGTGGTTTTGGAGGATGGGACGTAAATTCCTCAACATTTTATATTTATTCAACGGACAGTATAGTAACTTCTGTTGAATATGATGAAATGGAAGGCCGTGCATGGCTGATGTTTTGCAACCAGTATGGGGTTCAGAACACAGGTAATTTCCCACTTGACAGGATGTCAATCAATGGACAGGCCTTTGTACCTCAATATAACATTTATCTGAATGAGCCTGATTCTATCCTTTTCCCACCCGCTTCAACACCGGGCCAGGTACTTGATGTTTGGGCAGAACCATTTTGTGATGGGAGCCAGATATTTCATGTTACCGTGGACAAACCCGGTAACGTAGATATCTTACTGGATTTCCCTGCGCCTTTCCAGGACAGAAACCTGCAAGCTGCCGTTAATACCGGAGTCAACCTGATCCCCTGGGATGGCTTGGATGGTGTTGGTGCACCGGTATGGAATGGTACCAACATTGATTTTACTATTACCTACATTAATGGGCTTACTAATCTCCCATTGTATGATATTGAGTCGAATACAAATGGCTTTCGTATTGCACTTATTGCACCCACAGGTTCCACGCCCCTTGTATATTGGGATGATACTAACATTGGGGCAGGATTGAATCTTATCGGATGTAACAGTACTCCTCCTAATCCCGGTTGCCATAGTTGGAATAATCGTGATTCAGAGACCATCAATACCTGGTGGTATACAGCCTCCACGAGCTCACTGCCGGTAACAATTTTTGAAATGCGTTTCCCCGGAACACTCGTATTCGAGACGTTGCTGCAACCATATTGCGCCGGTGAACAGGGTGTGGACATTTCCGTTACAATAGACTTCAATACAGATACTTACAATTTTTCATATACGGGAACCGGAGCAACCATCAACCAGATTGATCCGGCAGATAATTTTATCACTATTGATTTTGATTTACTGGCAACCCCCGGTAACATTGAAGTTTATGGTAGCAATTCCAACTGTGGTGATGGCCCCATAAGCACACTGGCTGTGGCCATAGCACCCCTCCCTATCGCCAGTATCGGCATCAACACTAACGATACCATTTGTGTAAATGAACCCATCGATTTCTTCGCAATCAACAGTGAACCCACAGCGAACGCTACTAACTGGCTATGGGATTTCGGTGACGGGAATACTTCAATTGTGCAAAACCCCACACATGCATACGCAGCTACTTTCAGCGGAAATGTAAGTCTGATCATTATAACAGACCAAACCTGCCGCGATACAGCATACTTTCCCATCACTGTTTTGGATCCAACTATAAACTTCAGCATATTTCCTAATCCGCAATGTATTGTCGACTCCGTATACTTCACCGGTTCCGGCGATGTGACCTTTACAGATTGGATCTGGGACTTTGGCGACGGTTCTGTAGGGATTGGAAAAAACATAGCGCATCTTTTCGATACACCTGGCCTCTTTACCGTAACACTCGATGTATGTAATAAAAGTGTGAACCACGACGTAGATATCATTCCTTCTGCAGTGGCTGATGCCGGTATTATGGAATCAATTTGTGAAGGCATACCATATGACTTCTCAACCGCGCCCGTACCTGCCAGTGCTTCTGACTATCTATCACTACAATGGCATAGCGATGGTGCCGGCACCTTCGATAACAATACTTTTTTACATCCTGTATATACGCCTGCCTTTGGAGAGTTTGGCATTACCACCCTCACCCTGGTGGCCGTCGG
>QMPN01000082.1 GCA_003648575.1 Bacteroidota bacterium | reverse complement strand
GCGTAAACTCTTCATCCGCGACCCCTGCCTCGTCAATAGTATCGAAGAGATTTTCAAGGTTATAAAATGCTATACATGCATTCGTATTCGTCTTGTTTGTTTGACAACTTGCTGAAATTAATACAATTAAGATAGCCAACAGTAGAAGATGGGGTTGGATTTTTATGTTCATGTTTCTGTTCATTAATGCGCTTGAAAATGACGGAACTGCTTTATGCAAAAGTAAGATTTTTAAGGGGTGTTTGGAGGTATAGAAATATTTCCATGAATGCGAACATAAACTATTCTGAAATATCTTATAAATAATCTAATGATAGAATGGATTAACTATTTGATTTATCCTTATTTTTGTTCAAGAATATACAATTAACTTAATACTTCAAATATGAAAAATTTAGTACTCTTTACATTCTCACTTTTTATTGGAATGTCTGTGTTTGCACAAGACTGCACCGATCTGTTCATCTCTGAATATGTTGAAGGATCAGGAAACAACAAAGCGATAGAATTGTACAACCCAACTAATTCATCAATCTCCCTTGATGATTATAAACTGGTACGCTATAGCAATGGAGGTACAGCGCCATATAGTGTTGCTCTCGCAGGAAGCATTCAGGCTAAAAGTACCTATGTCGTGGTTGTTGACAAAAGAGACCCATTGGGCATTGGGTATGAAGAACCGGTTGACTCTGCACTTTTGATGATAGCCGACACCTTCCTATGTCCGATTTATGAAGTTAACAAAATGATGTATTTTAACGGGAATGATGCCGTCACACTAGAGAAGAATAATATTGCTAGCACTGTTGTTGATTTGTTTGGACTGGTTGGTCCTCCTATGACTAGTGATGATAATGGCTGGGGAAGCCTGAACGATACTACAATCACATACATGAGCGGAGGTAATCCTACCGAATACACGATTCAGAACTATATCGTTGGGCCTTTGTTCTGGTTGTCATGGACGAAAAATCATACCTTGATCCGTAAAACACATATTGGAGAGGGCGTTAAGGAAAACCCGATTCCTTATTTTGTTGTCTATGAAGAATGGGATTCAATTCCGGTAAACACATTTGATTCATTGGGTTTCCATAATTGCGATTGTTCCACTTTTGATATTAGCGAAAACATTATTCAGCCGGAAGTCAGTATCTACCCGAATCCGGTGATTAATGGAGAGCTAACCATCGAAACGGATGAGGCCATTGAAGATGTTAAGATTATTGATATCACAGGAAAAGTAGTGGACTTTATACAAACGGAAACTCAAAACGGAAGTGTTAAACTGAAGATGGTCGAATCACATGCCGGTTTCTATTTTGTAAATGTCAGATTCAGCTCGACACACAGTATCACTAAAAAAATACTGGTATTGTAAATTTCTGCGGATAGAAGCAGACATCACCAGTTTTCTTTAATAGATTTCAATTCGATTTGATTTCTGATAGATGCATTAGCTCATTGTATTGAAAATATTCGGTTATGAATAAAACCTTATTGTTTCTTTTGATCTTGATTCTTCCACTTGCCAACTTGCTTGGACAGGAGAAAACTATTAGCGGAACCGTTCAGGACGATATTGGAGATCTCCTTATTGGGGTGAACCTGCTTTATGGTCCCGGACTCGGAGTGATCACCGATATTGATGGTGAATATGTTTTGAAACTTGCACCGGGTGAGTATGATCTTGTGATTTCTTATGTAGGATGCGAAACGCAGACAAAGCATATCGTTATTTCCGAAAAGAACCTGTATATCGACTTTGTCTTGACATCCATCACATTACGTGAGGTGGAAATTGTGGGTGATATTGCCAAGACCAGGGAAACTCCGATCGCCTTTACAACAGTTACCCCTGCCAAAATAGAGGAACAACTGGCTGCCCAGGACATACCACTCATACTGAATGCAACACCAGGCGTTTATGCGACAGCTTCAGGTGGAGGTGATGGTGATGCGAGGATCAATATTCGTGGTTTTAATCAACGCAACGTTGCTGTGATGCTGGATGGGATACCGGTAAACGATATGGAGAATGGCTGGGTTTATTGGTCAAACTGGTTTGGACTCGATGCGGTGATGCGCTATACACAGGTTCAGCGTGGCCTGGGGGCTTCTAAACTTGCCATCCCCTCGGTTGGCGGGACCATCAATATTGCTACCAAGGGAATAGACAACGAGAAATCGATTACACTTAAACAGGAATTTGGAAATGACGGTTTCCTTCGTACTTCCCTCGGACTTACTACAGGCCGTATGCCTAAAGGATGGGGGGTTACCTTTGCAGGATCATACAAAAGGGGAGATGGTTGGGTTGATCAGACATGGACCAAAGGCTGGTTTTATTTTCTTAGGGTAGATAAAAAGGTGGGTAATCATCTCCTTAGTGTCTCAGCCATGGGCGCACCACAGGAACATGGCCAGCGATCTTACAAGAAGTACATCTCAACCTTTGATTCCGATTATGCGATTAAATCGGGAATGGACCAGGATTTTATTGATAAACTTCAGACAAATGGGCTGCCGGTGAACAGGGGCTTAAGGTATAACCCGAACTGGGGTTACCTCAGCCGTGCTTATATAACCGGTACCGATACCATTTATCCTAACAGCGAGGCAACCAGTACAGCCAATAATTTCTACCATAAACCCATGTTTAGCCTTCGTGACTTCTGGAGTGTCAATGACCGCTTGTATATTTCCAACATATTATACTTGTCATTGGGTACAGGAGGCGGGAAGTCATTCTCTACAACACCTGAAACTGATACTACTACCTGGCAGCAAAATTTACAGGCACAATACAATGCCAACCTGAATATCACTCCTCCCTATTTCAATGGTACAAATGTGTCATCCAATATCATGCGGAATGCCATGAATAACCATTTTTGGTTGGGTTTATTATCAACCTTCGAATATGAGATCAATGATGAGCTTTCTTTATCAGGAGGATTGGATCTGAGGACATACCGAGGAGAGCATTATCGCGAGGTGGCTGACCTGTTTGGAGGTAGCTACTATCTCGACGATGGTAACCAGAATGAAGATCCATCCACCCGGAAATATGAGGGAGATAAGATCGGCTATCACAATGATGCACTTGTACGCTGGGGCGGAATATTTGCCCAAATCAAATATAAACAGGGTAACCTTACCACTTTCCTGAATGTTACAACATCAGTGTCAGGATATAAAAGGATTGATTATTTCCTTCTGCACGACCCCGGTGAAGACGCTAATGTGACTCCATGGGAATACATTCCCGGATTTACCGTGAAAGGAGGGGCCAACTATAATCTGAATGAGTACATGAATGTATTTATGAACCTTGGCTTCCTCTCAAAGGCACAACGTTTCAATAATGTGTATGATCGGTCAAACACATTGTTTAAGGATATAAAGAATGAACAGGTCAATGCCATTGAACTGGGATACAGCTTTGCAAAGCCGATATTTACACTGAATGTAAATACTTACTACACTACCTGGCTGAATAAGCCTGCCGATCGTGCCCTGACTACTGAGATCGATGGGGAGTTTTACAGCGTGAATATCAATAATATGAATGCCCGTCATATGGGTATAGAATTCGAATTTGCTTTCAAGATTCTGGATAACCTGATGTTTGAAAGTTTGCTTTCACTTGGTGACTGGAAATGGACTTCAGCAGATACTGCCAGGGTCTATAATGACAATGGCCAGCAGATAGAAACCAGGCCGTTCGATGCAAAGGGATTGTATGTAGGTGATGCCGCACAATTCCAGAACAGAGAAAGTCTTAGATGGGAAATTATTCGTGGTTTATATGTTACGGGTGTGTTTACCTGGTTCGGGAAACATTATGCCGACTTTAACCCCTTAGACTATGATTCCGATAACAGGCCTGGTTCATTCGATGAAAATGGGAGTCCCAGACAATCATGGAAGATCCCCGATTATTATACGATCGACTTCCATGCAGGATACTCGTGGAAGATAAGTAAAGTTGGATTCCAGGTAAGGGGAAGTGTGCTCAATGCTTTTGATAACATTTTTATTACCGATGCGCAAAATAATGATCCCTATCTTACGCATTCGAGTACCTTTGACGCCAATTCTGCCGGAGTATTCATGGGAATGGGCAGGAGGTTTAACGTCTCCCTGAGACTTAGTTTATAAATTATTTTTTTGAAATTGTATTAATATGAAAAGAATCAGCTTATTGATGTTGTCACTATGGATTACCCTGTCGATGACAGCACAGCAAACAGGTTATTATAACGGAACACAAGGTAAAAGCGGAGAAGAACTAAAATCAGCTTTGAACGATATTATTCAAGGACACACCTCCTACTCATATTTTTTCTCGAAGGAAATATTTAAACTCTCAGATGCCGATCCGCTGGATCCAAACAATGTAATACAGGTATACACGGGCTTTTCACACGATAACACTGACTACGGCAATGGCGGGTTGCAACTTAATCGTGAACACGTTTGGGCGAAGTCGCATGGGAATTTTGCCGATATGCCACCAATGTACAGTGATGTTCACAATCTGAAACCCTCCGCCTCTACAGTGAACCAGGACAAGAGCAACCTGGATTTTGACAACGGTGGCGAACAGCATGACATTGCCACGGGCTGCTATTATACAGATTCCACCTGGGAGGCCCGGGATGAGGTCAAGGGAGATATTGCCAGGATCATCTTTTATATGGCAACACGCTATGAAGGCGAAGATGGTGAGATAAACCTTGAAGTTGTTGATGAGATCAATACATACCCACTGCCTGAACATGGAAAACTTTCTACTCTCTTGCAATGGAACCTTCAGGATCCTCCTGATGAGTTTGAAATTAACAGGAACAATGTGATCTATTCTTTTCAAAAGAACAGAAATCCGTTTATAGATAATCCCAATTATGCACAACTGATATGGGGTGGGGCCAGCGTAAATCCTATAAGCATTGATTATTTCAATATGCAACCGGAGCTTGTATATGCAACAGAGCCAGTATCTATTGAAGCGACCATTATAAATACGGATTTACAGCCAATGTCCGTGAGCTTATTTTGGGGGCTGGATTTTGAGAGTCTGACCAACGAAGTTTCCATGTCGGCTACAGGAGATATTTATAGCTGTAGTATACCCGGACAGGCTGAAGGTGTAACGGTTTATTATAAAATTATTGCAACAGATGCTGTGAATGAACAGACATCAGTAGTATATAATTATTTTGTACAAAAAGTCTTTACAGGTACGATTACCAGTATTTATGATATTCAGGGCCAGCAGGATGACTCACCTTATGACGGACAGGTGGTATCAACCACAGGAGTGGTGACAGCTAATTTTGGCAGCTCATATTTTATACAGGATGGATATGGTGAGTGGAATGGCTTGTTCATCTATGAATTGGGTCGAAATCCTCTGGTAGGTGATAGCATTGTGGTTACTGGAACCATTTCTGAGTATTATGGTAAAACTGAAATGTCTGAAATTACAGGGTATTATTTTATATCGTCATATAATGATTTGCCGGACCCCTTACCCGTACAAACAGGCCTTATCGAGGAGGCACATGAAAGTGTTCTTGTGAAGGTTACAAATGCCATATGTACAGATGATGATTACTTAGCCAACTTTTATATGTGGGCCGTTGACGATGGAAGTGGTGACCTCAAGATCCATAATACCAATCTATATGAATTTGAACCTGTTCAAGGATCTTATTATGACATCATTGGAGCTATGAACTATGATTTTGATGAGTGGAAAATTGAGCTCAGCCCTGGATATACAGTCACTGCAGGTACTGATACAGAAGGCCCGATTGTAAGCGAGGTTTCCCCTCTTAGCAGTACTAACATCAGGGTATTGTTTAACGAAAATGTTGAAGCCACAACGGCTGAAAATATATCAAACTATGTGATTAACAATGGTGTTGTTATTGAATCTGTTGTACAGCATACATTCAATAAGACACAGGTAAATTTAACGGTTACCCCACTGTCGGGTGATTATGAGATCACAGTGCAAAATGTTGAAGACCTCTATGGCAACGTAATGGAGCCGCAAACATTTCCGTTTTCGTACCTGGGAATTAATGAACTGCTGCTTCAAGGAAAAGTGAATGTTTACCCGAACCCATCTGTTGACTGGGTAAATATTTCATTTGTATCTGCTGAGGCGTTTGATCTTGAAATCAATATGGCCGATATGAGTGGCAGGAAACTCATAAGCATGTCATATGATGCCAGCGAAGGTGGCAATGATATTAAACTTGATGTAAGCAGCTTTGATGCAGGTATATACTTGCTTAGCTTGAGTGGAGAAAAAGGAATGTTAAACTATAAACTGATTATAAGATAAATAGATAGGTACGAGGGACGCGGTGCGAGGTACGGGTATAATAAACATGAACTCCGCATCCCGCGTACCGCACACCGAATTTGTTAAGGATTATTAAAATATTTTGAGCATATCGAGTGTTGTATTATATTCGCTGAAAATTAATTGTCTATGTCAGAGCGGCTTGTAATAACCCCAACGTTTAACGAAAAGGAAAATATCGAGAAGATCATCCGTAAGGTGTTTTCCCTGGATATGGAATTCCATGTACTTATCGTCGATGACGGTTCGCCCGACGGCACTGCCGCTATTGTGAAAGGCCTGATGAAAGAATTCCCTGATAAACTCTTCATCGAGGAGCGCAGTGGAAAATTGGGGCTGGGAACTGCCTATATCCATGGATTCAAGTGGGCCCTCGAACGGGACTATCAATATGTGACGGAGATGGATGCCGACTTTTCTCATAATCCTGAAGATCTGCCACGCCTGTACCAGGCCTGTATAGATCAGAATGCAGATGTGGCTGTAGGGTCGCGTTATTGTAATGGAGTGAGTGTTGTGAACTGGCCCATGGGCCGCATCCTGATGTCGTATTATGCATCGGCATACGTGAGGCTTATTACCCGCATGAAGGTGAGGGATACCACTGCGGGCTTCGTTTGCTATTCGAGAAAAGTGCTGTCGTCATTGAATTTCGAAAGGATCCGATTTATTGGCTATGCATTTCAGATTGAAATGAAATACACTTCCTGGAAACTTGGCTATAAGGTGGTGGAGGTGCCCATTATCTTTATCGATCGCACAGAGGGCACATCGAAGATGAGTTCCAGCATCTTCAAAGAAGCGATCTTTGGCGTTATGAGCCTGCGTTTCAAAAACGTCAAGAAAATACATAAGAAGACTTCCTGATTTACTTCTTCCTCATTCTTTTGTAACTTAGCACTGTGAAGCAGAGCTATTATATCAAGAATGCCATTATCGTAAACGAAGGTATGGTGTTTGGTGGCGGCGTCTATATCAATGACGGCCTGATTAAGCTGGTGTTCATGGATGGCGATCAGCCGCCGATCCCCAATGGCGCTGAAGTGATCGATGCCATGGGACTTCACCTCATTCCCGGGGTGATCGACGATCAGGTTCACTTCAGGGATCCCGGCCTGACACATAAGGGCGACCTCCATACCGAAACCCGCGCTGCAACGGCAGGAGGGATCACCTCCATCATGGAAATGCCCAATACAACCCCACAGACCCTGACTCAGGAATTGCTTGCAGAAAAATATGAGCTTGGCGCTGAAAAGTCGCTGACAAATTATTCCTTCTATATGGGGACCTCCAACGACAACCTGGATGAGATCGTGATGACCGATCCTGCCACGGTATGCGGCATCAAGGTTTTTATGGGGGCATCAACAGGTAATATGCTTGTAGATGATCCTGACATCCTTGAGAAAATATTTGAGAAAGCCCCTACACTGGTGGCCGTGCATTGTGAAGATGAACCCACCATACAGGAAAATGTTCGCATCCTGAAAGAACGTTTCGGGGAGGATATCCCAATTGATTATCACCCACTGATCCGGTCGGAGGAAGCGTGCTACCGTTCCTCATCACTTGCGGTAAGCCTGGCAGAGAAATACGGGACAAGGCTGCATGTGCTGCACCTGACTACTGCCCGGGAACTGAGTTTGTTCAATAATACCATCCCGCTGGAGAAAAAACAGATCACTGCTGAAGTATGCATTCATCACCTCTGGTTCCATGATGCCGATTATGGACAACTGGGCACCCATATCAAATGGAATCCGGCTATAAAAAGCCTGGAAGACAGGGATGAACTATTAAAAGCCCTGATTGATAACAGGATTGATGTGGTGGCCACCGATCACGCTCCTCATACCCTGGAGGAAAAGGATAATAAATATTTTAAAGCCCCTTCCGGAGGCCCGTTGGTACAACACGCCCTGCCGGCCATGCTCGAATTTTTCCACAAGGGAGCGATCAGCATGGAGAAAGTTGTGGAAAAGATGTGCCATGCTCCTGCGGAATGTTTCAGGGTGAAAAATCGCGGTTATATCAGGGAAGGCTATGCAGCCGACCTGGTATTGATCGATATGAAGGCTCCCTGGAAGGTAGAAAAGGAAAATATCCTCTATAAGTGCGGCTGGTCACCTTTGGAGGGACAGGAATTTCAGTCGCAGGTAACGCACACCTTTATAAATGGGCACCTGGCATACCGTGAAGGGATATTCGATGAGTCCAGAAAAGGAGAAAGACTATTGTTTGACAGATAAGCAGCATCATATGAGAAAGTACATTTCATTCCTGTTAATATTATTTATGGCAGTAGCCTGTGGCCCCAAGCTGGAGAGGGTTGTGGAAGATACCCACCCTGATGGCAGCCCGAGGCTGGTTCAGTACTACCAGGATAAGGATGGTACAAGAGAAAAAGTTAAGGTAGAGGCCTTCTATGAGAATGGTAACAAGCGCTATAATGGCGAGTTTGCCAGTGGGAAGCGCAATGGATACTGGATCTACTGGTATGAGAATGGCAATAAATGGAGTGAAGGTTACTTTAAGGGTGATTTGCGTGATGGCTATGGTACCACCTGGCATAAAAATGGCCAGAAACATTATGATGGAAGCTATTCTGAAGGTATCCGCACAGGCACCTGGACTTTCTGGTCTGAAAAAGGGGAACTGATGAAGGAACTTAACTATGATGAATAGATAGCCCCTCGGCCTTGCTTGGAACTTTTAAGAAGAAGTCTAAAACTTGTACTTCTTAAGCCGTTCAATGATCCTCCGCTCTTTCTTGGTAGGACGGCCCTCTCCACGATCCCTGTACTCTGCATTTATCTCACGATTCATCTTTTGCTTATCATACTCTTCCTGTGTGGTGAGGTCTACCATGAAATCCGGTACCAGGCTGGCACCAACACGGTTTTTGAGCAGGGCTTTGATCTTTACATGTTTGCTGAAAGATGTGAGTGAAATATGGATCTCCTCTCCAACTTTCACTTCACGGGAGGCCTTCAAATTCTGTCCATCCATCTTTACTTTTCCGCCTTTGCAGGCTGCAGTGGCCTGGCTCCGGGTCTTAAAGATCCTGACGGCCCAAAGCCATTTGTCGATGCGGACGCCTTCCATCTTATTTTTTCCTGAAATATAAGGTGATGGGTACTCCCTCAAAGTTGAAGATCTTACGCATCTGGTTTTCCAGATAACGCTGATAAGGTTCTTTAATGTGTTCGGGCAGGTTACAGAAAAAAGCAAAACAAGGGTAAGCCAGCTTTAACTGGGTCACATATTTGATCTTTATCCGTGTGCCCCTGACCATGGGAGGGGAGAATCGTTCAATGATTGGAAGCATCACCTCATTCAGCTTTGATGTTGTGATCTGTCGTGAACGGTTTTTATATACATCAGTGGCCACCTCAAGAACTTTCAGGATGCGCTGTTTTTCCGTCACAGAAGTGAAGAGAACCGGGATGTTGGTAAATGGGGCTGTCTTTTTGAGTATGGCTTCCTTAAACTCAAGATGGGTGTTGGTTTCTTTCTCTACCAGGTCCCACTTGTTGATCACCAGCACTACTCCTTTGTTATTCCTTTCGCACAGGCGAAGAATATTCAGATCCTGCGATTCGATGCCGTCCTTGGCATCGATCATGAGCAAGCATACATCGGCCTTTTCTATGGCCCTGATGGACCGCATCACGGAGTAGAACTCTATGTCTTCGCTGACTTTCTTCTTTTTTCTAAGCCCGGCAGTATCTACAAACAGAAAATCAAAGCCGTAGCTGTTGTAAGGAATATATATAGAATCACGCGTGGTTCCTGCAATAGGGGTTACGATGTTCCTGTCTTCACCTATCAGGGCATTGATCAGGCTTGATTTCCCCACATTGGGCCTTCCTATTACCGCAAACTTCGGAAGGTCGCTATCTTCTTCTTCCCCGTCGACGCTGAACTCTTTTACCACCTCATCAAGCAGTTCGCCGGTGCCGCTGCCGTTGATTGATGAAACGGGAAATACCTCACCTAATCCGAGGGCATAAAATTCACCGGCCAGTTGTATACGTTGCGGGTTATCGGCTTTATTTACAGCGAGAAACACCTTCTTATCGATCCTGCGGAGGATATCTGCCACCTCCTCATCCATGCCGGTGATACCATCTTTCACGTCTACCATAAAGATGATCACATCTGCTTCATCCATGGCCAGGGTCACCTGCTTGCGTATCTCTTCTTCAAACATATCATCAGACCCTACCACGTATCCGCCGGTATCGATCAGAGAAAACTCTATCCCGTTCCAGTCGGCCTTGCCATAATGGCGGTCGCGGGTCACGCCGCTGGTTTCTTCCACGATGGCCTGCCGTGTCTGTGTAAGCCGGTTAAAAAATGTTGATTTACCCACGTTGGGGCGCCCTACGATGGCGAGGATGTTTCCCATGGAATTAGTTTGTGGGGCAAAGATAAGGAATATAGGGTTGCCAACCTTATTAAGGTTGGCAACCCTATACTCGATAAAAGGACGACTGCCGGTATATTAAGTCCGGGAGGCTATGTGCCTGTATGATTTTTGCGACAAGGATTAACTCTTGTGATTCGTAAGGATATAAAACGTACCCCTGTTCTGAATGGATACGCTAATTTTCTTTTCTTTTTCTAATACTCCCAGGTATTTATTGATTTCTGTTGCATGGATGCCTAAGATCAGTGACAGATCATCAATGGTACAGGGCCTTCTTGCAATGGTTTCCAGGATAGCAGATGCTATATCTTCACGATAGGATTTTATCTCTTTTCTTTGGGGGGCTGCTGCAATGATC
>QMPN01000081.1 GCA_003648575.1 Bacteroidota bacterium | reverse complement strand
TGGCAGGTCGGGGACCTGCCAGGTCTTGTTTGGTTTTACCTTCATTATTGATTATTTTTGTTGTGCATCCAATAAACCAATAAACATGAGGACTCTAAAACGAAATTACCTCTATGCATTGATCCTGATAATTCAATTTCCTCTGCTGTCAAAAGCCCAGGACGACTATATCCCAATAGCTGTTGATGGGGCGCAGTGGATTGTTGCATTCGATAAGATGAGTACAATCTGGCCTGTGGATGGTCTCTGGGAGTATTTTGCGGAAGGCGATACAATCATCGATGGTAAATTATATAAAAAGGTATGGTATCGTCCATTAGTAGTAACACAAGATCCTCCTCCTTTTGAACCGAATGGAGAATACGAATTAAGAGGTTTTATCAGAGATGATACAATTCAGAAAAAAGTTTACGCGATAGATCGAAATCCACCGGGTACTAATTTCTGTCCGGAAGATGTGGAGTTTTTGATGTTTGATTTTTCCGTTAGTCCGGGAGACACTGTAGATTTTTGTTTATTGCTTGATTTTACCACTCACTTCATCGATACTATTCAACCCTGGACTCATGTCGGTTTTACTACTCGAATGTTTATTGCATGGGGGGCTGAACCTTATTACGAAGGTCTTGGCTCATATTATGGGCTATTTGAACCTATGTTCACGCCTATTAAGGAATCCAATGAAAAATATGTCCAGATTACTTTCCTGTACTATTACTGCCGTGAAGCCCCCTGCGGACTGATCGTCTCTGTACCCGAGCAGCAGATTGCCACTAACTATTTTCAGATATATCCAAACCCCGCCACCAGTATTCTAAACATCAAGCTGAGAACTGACGAAACCAATGGAGATATCTGCTTATTTGACATTTACGGACAAGAACTGATGCAAATTAAAACCCTAAGAAACAAGGCTGAGTATAGCCTTGACATAACAGGCCTTACGGCAGGAAGCTATATCCTGACTTATTCCCTGGAGGGTGTTGTACTTGACAGGGAAAAGATCATAGTAACCCGCTAAGCCAGAGACCTGGCAGGTCCCCGACCTGCCAGGTCTCTCTCTTTCCCGCTTAACGTTTTTTAACACTCTCCTGGCCCCGCCCGGGGAACGACGGCTCAATTTTTGATTACTTTTGACCGATAGTATTAACAAATTATTGAATAATGGTCATTTCGAGTAAACGAAGTGATACGAGAAATCTAATAAGTATTGAAAACGGATTTCTCCCTTCCGGTCGAAATGACTCTATTTTACTTAAACATCCTTCCTATGCTTAATAAATTGAATTTTCCCTTGACTTTCGTTCTTGCTCTGATATTCGCATTTTCGTTTTCGAATAGTACCATGGCCCAGAACCAGGAAGTGAAGGATAACATACAGAAGCTCATTGCACTTTATCAGCTGATCGATTATGCCTATATCGACTCGGTGCAAATGGATGAGCTTGTCGATAATGCCATTGTGGAGACACTGAAAGAGCTTGATCCACACTCATCTTTTATTCCTAAGAAAGAAGTTGAGCGTATGGAAGAACCGCTGAGAGGAAGCTTTGAGGGTATTGGCATCACTTTCCAGATCTTTAAGGATACCATCCTGGTGATCGCACCCATACCCGGTGGTCCTTCCGACAAACTGGGTATTATGGCAGGAGATAAGATTATCAAGATAAATGATACCACTTCATATGGTGATAAGTTAAATAATCAGTATGTGATGGATCGCCTCCGCGGTAAAAAGGGGACGGAAGTGGATGTTAGCATTTACCGCAACGGCAGGGAAGACCTGATCAACTACACTATTGTAAGAGATAAGATCCCTATTAATAGCATTGATGCAACCTTTATGGCCTCACCCGAGGTGGGCTATATCAAACTGAACCGATTCTCCCGTACTTCGATTGACGAATTTCGCGAGTCAGTGGCTGAGCTGAAAGCACAGGGGATGCAGAATCTTATCCTCGACCTGAGAGGCAATTCGGGCGGATACCTGGGAACAGCTGTAGACCTGTCTGACCAGTTTCTTGCAGGCGGCAGCCTGATAGTATATACAGAAGGTCTGAAATCACCTGAGCAGAAATTCTGGGCCAGTCCCGGTGGAAGCTTCACAAAAGGAAAACTTGTTGTGCTGATCGATGAGGGTTCGGCCTCTGCCAGCGAGATCGTTGCCGGTGCCGTACAGGACTGGGACCGTGGATTGTTGATCGGAAGGCGTTCATTTGGCAAAGGCCTGGTGCAGCGTCCCTTCCCACTGCCGGATGGTTCCCTGATTCGCCTGACCACTGCCAGGTACATGACTCCTACAGGAAGATACATCCAGAAGCCATATGATAATGGTCTGGAAGAATATTATATGGATGTTTACAACAGTATGAAACATGGAGAACTTGTGAATCCCGACAGCATCAGTTTCCCTGATTCCCTTAAATATTTTACCCCTGCCAATCGTGTTGTCTATGGTGGAGGTGGCATCATGCCCGACATCTTCATCCCATGGGATTCAACATGGATATCGGATTATTATACCGACCTGAGGCGCAAGGGTGTTCTCAACCAGTTTACCGTTCAATACGTGAATGACCACAGGGTAGAGATCCTGGCCAAATATCCCGATGTGAAAGATTATATCGAAGGATTTAAGCTTGATGAAGCTTTCATGAAGAACTTCTTTGCCTTTGCGGAGGATATGGACGTTCCTTATGATGAGAAGGGGTATGAGAAATCCGGTGAATTCCTCAGGACACAGATCAAATCCTGGATGGCCAGGAACCTCTGGGATGTGTCGGCTACATATGAAGTGTTTACTGAACTTGATGATGGCTTTTCCAAAGCCATGGAGGTGCTGAATGATGATGGCCTGTTCAAAGAGCTAAAAATTCACTATTAACATCCTTTGAGAACCCAAATAATTGTATAAATTTGTCCATCTTAACGTTTAACTGAAAGAGATCTAATGGCAAATTTATCAACCTCCTACATGGGATTCAACCTTAAGAACCCCATCATTGTCGGAAGCTCCGGCCTGACAAACTCTGTTGAGAACATCATAGAGATAGAAAAGAATGGTGCCGCCGCCGTGGTGCTGAAGTCTTTGTTCGAAGAGCAGATCAATCACATGATCAACAAGACCATGCACAACCAGGGTGATACTTTCGGTTATCCTGAGGCAGATGATTATATCAGCAATTACACACGCGATAATGATATCGATGTTTACCTGAAGCTTATCAAAGGTGCCAAGGAAGCTGTTGATATTCCTGTGATTGCAAGCATCAACTGTATATCATCTGCTGATTGGATCTCTTTCGCAAACAAGATGCAGGAAGCCGGTGCCGATGGCCTTGAGTTGAATATCTTCATCCTCCCATCTGACCCTAAAAGGGATGCTGCACAGAACGAAGCGGTATATTTCGACATTATCGAAAAGGTTAAAAAAGAGGTGACTATTCCTGTTGCGATTAAGATCAGCTCATATTTCTCAGGAATGGCGAATATGGCACTGAAACTGTCATGGACGGGCATTAAAGGAATGGTGCTTTTTAACAGGTTCTTCTCACCCGATATCGATATCGATAATTTCAAAGTTACCGCCACCAACGTATTCAGTCATCCGGAGGAACTGGCCACCTCGCTGCGCTGGGTAGCCATGCTTTCAAGCAGGCTCCACTGTGATGTTGCTGCCTCCACCGGCATACACGATGGATCTGCTGTGATCAAGCAATTGCTTGCAGGTGCCAAAGCCGTACAGATCACTTCAGTACTCTATAAGAAGGGTTTCGGAGAGATTGGAGGCATGCTTAAAGATCTTGAAGCCTGGATGGATAAGCATAATTTTGAAAGCCTGGATGACTTTGTAGGTAAGATGAGCATCAAGGAAGTTGAGAATCCTGCTGCATTTGAACGCGTTCAGTTCATGAAGCACTTCGCAGGGATAGAGTAGAGGTTTGAGGCTTGGAGCTTTTTGTCACTTCGTTTTTCGTTTCTCGTTTTTCGTTTCTCGTTATTCGTTATTCGTAATCACTATACCCCTCTTCCCCCTGAGTATAAAATGTCTCTGTATTCCACGGAGTGATGGATGTACCATCGTTATATTTTTTCACTAAATCCGGATTTGAGATAAAGGGCTTGCCGTAGGCGATGAGGTCTGCTTGTCCTTCACGAATGATTTTGTCGCCACTCGCAGCATCAAATTTGCCGTTTGTCATCAATACCCCTTTATATATCTTCCTGTAATAAGATGTGACCTCACCGTCCTGGAGATAATCAGGCAGATGGCTTACATCCATATAGGGTTCCATGATGTGCAAATAGGCCGGGGGATGCTCATTCAGACGATTAATAATAAATGAAAAGGTATTTACCGGGTCAGAATCTGATGCATCCAGGGTTATACCACTGGGCGATAAACGCAAGCCTGTTCGTTCCGCTCCAATTCTCCCTATCACCTCTTCTGTCACTTCAAAGAGGAATCGTGAACGCTGTTCTATTGCGCCCCCATATTCATCTGTCCGCTTATTTACTCCATCCTGTATAAATTGATCTATCAGGTAGCCATTTGCTCCATGTATCTCAACACCGTCAAATCCTGCTTCGATAGCATTAGAGGCAGCCTGTCCGTATTGCATCACAATGCCTTTAATCTCATTTATTTCAAGGCTGCGAGGCTCAACAGTTTGCTTTACCCCTTCGGGAGTTTTAACTGTACCCATATCCCTGATGGCAGAGGCAGAGACCGGTGCTTTTCCATTTTCCTGGTACCAGGGGTGGGAATGCCTTCCTACATGCCATAGCTGCATGAAGATCCTTCCTCCGGCATGGTGGACTGCCTCAGTAACAGGTCTCCATGCTTTGATCTGCTCTTCAGTATATATGCCGGGGGTAAATGGATATCCCGTTCCCTGACGGGAAATGTTGGTGGCCTCAGAAATGATCAGGCCGGCGCTGGCACGCTGACGGTAATACTCAGCCATGATAGGGGTAGGGATACTGTTTATTGTTGCCCTGGAGCGTGTTAAGGGAGCCATTATTATACGGTTGGGAAGTTGGAGGTTCCCTAGCTTAAATGGGGTAAAAAGGAGCTTATTCATGTTAGATGAAATTGATGTAAGTGTTCATTTCGTAAATATCTGAACAAAAAGTGTGGAAAAATGTTTAATTTTCAGTTCCGTTATTCTTAACGGAAAGAATATTAATCAATATAAATACCCGGATCAATGCCTTTCTATCATCGCCTGGGAGATATCCCACACAAAAGACATACACAGTTCAGGAAAGCTGACGGAGGACTGTATGCCGAACAAGTGGTTTCTACCGAAGGATTTTCCGACGACTATTCCCTGGTGTACCATCACTATCCCCCAACACTGGTGAAATCGATAGGCGAGCCCTATTCAGTTGCGCCAGAGGCTGCTATCGAGCATAATATGCAGCACAGGAGCTTCCAGGGTTTTGCTGTGAAACCTGAAAAGGATTACCTGAAAAGCCGCAAGACGGTCATGTTTAATAATGACGTGGCTATCATACTTGCTGCACCACAGGAATCCATGACAACATACTTTTTTAAGAATTCCGGTGCTGATGAGATGATCTTTGTACATGAAGGAGAAGGTGTATTAAAGACCATGTACGGTCTGCTGGATTTTAAGCCCGGCGACCACCTTATCGTTCCACGTGCTGTGATCTACCAGCTTCATTTCAAGACTTCAGCCAACAGGCTGCTGATCATGGAATCCTATTCACCCATCCGCTTCCCAAAGAGGTATATGAGCAATAATGGGCAGTTGCTGGAGCATTCACCCTTTTATGAAAGAGACATCAGGGTTCCCCGGACGCTGGAAACTCACGATGAGGAGGGCGACTTCCTGGTCTACATCAAACGTGACCATATGATGTTTCCCTATCACTATGCAACACACCCCTTCGACCTGGTCGGCTGGGATGGCTATCACTACCCATATGCATTGTCGATCCATGACTTTGAACCCATCACAGGAAGGGTACACCAGCCACCAACTGTACATCAAACCTTTGAGGGCCGTAACTACGTGACCTGCGCCTTCGTGCCCAGGCTGTATGATTACCATCCCGAAGCTATCCCTGCACCATATCACCACAGCAATGTGGATTCGGATGAAGTGCTGTACTATGTCGACGGTGAGTTTATGAGCCGTAAGCATGTTGAACGTGGACAGCTGACTTTGCATCCCACAGGCTTACCGCATGGACCCCATCCGGGTGCTGTAGAAAAAAGCATAGGAAAAAAAGAAACCAATGAGCTGGCCGTGATGATCGATACCTTCAAACCGTTGAAGATCACCAAGGCTGCCCTTAATATAGAGGATCAGGACTATTACCTGAGCTGGCTCAACGATTAAGAACAATTAAAATCAGAATACAATGAGTGAAGATTTTTTACCGATCAATGGTACCGATTTTGTTGAATTTTATGTAGGCAATGCCAAGCAGGTAGCCTATTATTATCAGAGTGCATTTGGATTTCAGCCACTAGCGTATAGCGGACTCGAAACGGGCGACAAGGAGAAGACATCATACGTGTTGGAGCAGGATAAGATCCGCTTCATCTTTACTACAGCCTTAAAACCGGAGTCGAGCATTGCCGATCATGTAAAAGAACACGGTGACGGTGTTAAGGTAGTGGCGCTCTGGGTAGATGATGCTGCAAAGTCGTGGAAAGAAACTACCCAACGCGGAGCGAAGTCATACTTCGAGCCTGTCACCAAAAAAGATGAGCATGGTGAAGTAGTCACGGCTGGAATACATACCTATGGCGAAACAGTTCACGTTTTTGTTGAAAGGAAAAATTATAAAGGGACATTCCTGCCCGGTTTTGTAAAATGGGAACCGGATTACAAACCTGAATCCCTTGGATTGAAGTATGTTGATCATATGGTAGGCAATGTTGGCTGGGGCGAGATGGATGTATGGGCGAAATTTTACATTGAGGTGATGGGCTTTAAACAGCTGATCTCCTTCGATGATACTGACATTTCAACTGAGTATACAGCCTTGATGAGTAAGGTGATGTCAAACGATAATGGCAGGATCAAATTCCCTATCAATGAGCCGGCCAAAGGAAAAAAGATGTCACAGATAGAGGAGTACATTAATTTTTATCGCGGTGCAGGAGTACAACATGTCGCCATGGCTACCGACGATATTATTTATACCGTCAGTGAGCTGAAAAGAAGGGGCGTGGAGTTCCTTTTTGTGCCTGACACATATTATGAAACAGTCCTCGACAGGGTTGGGCATATCGATGAGCAGCTGAAAGAGCTGCAGAAGCTGGGTATCCTTATCGACAGGGATGATGAAGGCTACCTCCTGCAGATCTTTACCAAACCAGTAGAAGACCGACCAACAGTTTTTTACGAGATCATACAGCGTAAAGGAGCTAAATCATTTGGTAAAGGGAATTTTAAAGCCCTGTTTGAATCTATCGAAAGAGAACAGGAACGCAGAGGCACATTGTAGAAGTCTGAACTTTGAAGTTTGAAGTCAGAAATCAGAAGTAAATTGAAAATTAAGAATTAAAAATTCAAAATTAATATGATTGAGGCCAATGATATACATTTGAAATCATGGGTGGAGGTGCCTGAGAATTCAGATTTTCCTATTCAAAACATACCTTTCGGGATTTTCCGTACAAAAAAGAAAGAAGGAACTGCAGCCACGCGTATTGGCAATACGGTGATCGACCTTTCGGCTCTTGCGGAATTTGGCTACTTCGATAATCTTGGGATTGGCGATCGCAGCGTGTTTTTTGCGCCTGTACTGAATGATTTTGTTGCGCTGGGTAAAGAAATAACGACCCGCGTACGGAATAGAATAGCTGAGTTATTCAGCCAGAGTTGTGACGATTTGAAGGAAAATACAGAGGCCCGTAAGATGGCACTCTATGATATTGGGGCTGTAGAGATGCTGTTACCGGTGTCGGTAGGTGATTATACAGACTTCTACTCCAGTATTGAACATGCTACGAATGTTGGTGTAATGTTCAGGGACCCCGACAATGCTTTGCTACCCAACTGGAAACATATTCCTGTAGGATACCATGGCAGGAGCTCATCAATTGTTGTGAGTGAAACAGACATTCACAGACCGATGGGACAAACCAAAGCTGACGATGCAGATAGTCCATCATTCGGGCCGAGCAGACTGCTAGACTTTGAACTTGAGATGGCTTTTATAACATCTGAAAGTACTGCACTGGGAAGCAGTATAACAGTAGAAGATGCTGAGAATTATATTTTTGGCATGGTTCTATTTAATGACTTGTCGGCCAGGGATATACAGAAGTGGGAATATGTGCCCCTGGGCCCATTCCTTGGAAAAAATTTCGGTTCTGTCATCTCTCCATGGATCGTGACCCTTGAAGCCCTGGAAAATTTCAGGGTAGAAGGCCCGAAACAGGATCCTCCGGTGCTCCCTTATCTTCAGTTTTTCGGAAAGAAGAGCTTCGATATCAATCTCGAAGTTATTCTGCAACCCGGGGGAGGTGAAGAAAACCTGATATGCCGTTCCAATTTTAAATATATGTATTGGAATATGGCTCAGCAACTGGCCCATCAAACGGTAAACGGATGCAATATCAAGCCTGGCGATATGTATGGCAGCGGCACCATAAGCGGACCCACTCCGGATTCATATGGTTCCATGCTTGAACTTTCGTGGAAGGGAACGAAACCCCTCAAACTGAAAGATGGCAGTGAACGTAAATTTATCGCCGATCATGATAAAGTGATCATGAGGGGATATGCCAAAAATAACCTGGTCAGGATCGGATTTGGTGAAGTACAGACCACCATCCTGCCTGCAATAGAGAATAAATAAGAGCGTATGAAAATAGATCCGGCTGAATTAAGCATCCCCGAACGTCAGCGCATCGTAACTGCTGCTGTTTCTCCCAGGCCCATTGCCCTGGCAAGTACATTGGATAAACGTGGAAATCCCAACCTTTCCCCTTTTAGCTTCTTCAATGCTTTTGGGGTTAACCCCACTACCCTGATTTTTTCCCCATCACGCAGGGGCAGGGACAACACTACCAAGGATACATACGAGAATGTGAAAAAGGTGCCGGAGGTGGTCATCAACGTGGTGACCAGGGAAATCGTTGAACTCGCTAATCTCAGCAGTACTGAATTTCCACATGGGGTCAATGAATTTCTCGAAACAGGTCTGACAATGGTACCTTCTGTCAAAGTGAAGCCATTCAGGGTGAAGGAATCACCTGTGCAATTCGAGTGCAAGGTGCGGCAGGTAATAGAAACCGGTGATCAGGGTGGTGCCGGCAATCTTGTCATCTGTGAGATAATGATGATGCATGTCGATGACAGTGTACTGGACGAGAAAGGCTTTATCGATCCAAATAAGATACGATTAGTGGGTAGAATGGGAGGCGATCACTATTGTGAGGCTTTCGGCCCCGCCATCTTCGATCTGAAAAAGCAGTTTTAAAGGTCTTTGCCCTGCTCGATGAGCCGGGTATATTCAGGATAATTCTTTATGATCTCTGTCAGGTAAGAGCCTGCCATATTTTTCAATTCCACATTCCCTGTTTTCCTGGCAAATTCAAGAACTTCAATAGTCAGGAGCCAGTCATCAGGATAATCAGTGATCAGCGTTTCTATAATACAATCGAAATCAGTGTCGGCGCTGTTTGCTTCCCGCACATCCCTGACTTCCTGATACATCCTGAAAAGCTTCAGACTGTCTTCATCATGAATGATCTTATGGGTTTTTTCATGGGGCACCGGGAACCTGAGCCCATAAGCATCAGGATCGGATGGTCCACTGAAGCAGGATACGATCTCCGCCCCGATGGCCATGTCATAAACGCCCCATCCGGGTTCGAAGAGTAACTGGTCGCGATACCTGACTGTGCACTCGCTGAAGGAAAGCAGCAATAAATTGTTTTTCTCAACGACGCTGCTGAAAAGTACGCCCTCAAGGCAAATGCCCGATTCAAATTCGATCTTACATGCCTTGCCCTTTTCAATCCCGTGCTCGGATAGTTTGCTTTCAGTTAGTTTCTCAGGAGGAACGGAAACACCCTTGATCATTCCTATGGGAGATCCATAGCCATGAGGATGCTGTTCTTTTCCATGGCCACGCAGCTGTTTGTTTTTGAAATTCAAGGTGCTGGGGCCATTCGTCTGAAGGTATACCGGCTGACCATTTTCTTCGATCACCTTTGTAAATATCCCCGATACTTCGAGTCCGGAACTGTAAACGCAGGTGGCATCACTTTCGGATGCGATAGCCTGATTAATTCCATATAATCCGCCGCGTTTGAGGGCCATGCTTTTCTCAAATTCTCTGAGCACTGCAGTCAGATGGGGGAAGTCCGGCGTCACAAAAAGTTGGGGCTGCATGTTTGTGATGTCGAAAGCAAAATCCTTTGCATGGATATCGTAAGGGATCTTTTTAACCTTATCTCCCATTGCGTGCTGACTTTCTCCAATGGATGATAAGAGTCCGGCACCATAGATCTTTGGGTTTTTCAACTCACCGATCAAACCATATTCAACGGTCCACCAGTGAAGGTTCCTGATCAGCGACATTTCTGATAATTCGCCGAGTTCTTTTTCTTTTTCACTCAGTTTCTTCTCTGCGTCAATGATCTTATCCTTAGGGGTATAGGGGTCGGTCTTAAGAATGGAAAGGTGCCTGATGGCCTCATACAGTCTGTAGTTGGCCGCTGAGGAAAACGCCTTGCTCCCTATCTCCCCGAAAAGCCTGAGGTATTCGGCGTACTCAGGGTCGGCAATGATGGGTGCGTGCCCGGCTGCTTCGTGTATGATGTCCGGGGCCGGGGTGTACTCGATCTGACCAATGGGCCTGATGTCGGCCGCGATCACCAGCACTTTATAAGCCTGGAATTCCATGAATGCCGCCGGAGGAATGAAGCCGTCAACGGCTACAGCTGCCCATCCGATCTCCTTCAGAATACGGTTCATGCCATACATGTGCGGTATACGGTCGATACTGATCCCGGTCTGCCTCAATCCATCAGTATAGGAGCCATGGGCCATCTTCCCCAGGAAACGTACATTCTGCCGCATCACATAACGCCACAGGGCATGATCCTGCGCTGTATATTCATTGTAAGGTTGATCGATGACAAGGTCGAGCAGATGCCTCGGCAAGCGATCTAAAACTTCATTCATTTCCATGACAGGCTATTTAGAAATGTTTTAAATTGTATCAAAAATAGAAAAATTTTGCGGAACATTCCCGATAGATTACGTTGTTTACATTAAAATAGCGAATATTGAAGCTGGAAGACAGCAGGCAGTACGCAGTAGGCAGTAGGCAGTAGGCAGTAGGCAGTAGGCAGTAGGCAGTACGCAGTAGGCAGTACGCAGTAGGCAGTACGCAGTAG
>QMPN01000080.1 GCA_003648575.1 Bacteroidota bacterium | reverse complement strand
TCAAAAGGTTTCTCATTTATAATGAGGTAGTCGGATGGCTGGAGGATATATTCCACTCTCAGTGGAAAGTCAACGACGACACGACCATTTCCCTGAGAGGTATCATTTTGTTCGGACTTACCATTTTTCTGGCAATATGGCTTGCACGTTTTATCAGGTTATTGCTTGAAAAGGAGTTGTTTCCGAAGGTGAAATTTGGCAGGGGAGTGCCCGGGATTATCAGCCTTATTGTAAGGTATACGATTATCACTATTGGTTTCATCCTTTCGCTGACTGTGCTGGGTGTCGATATGACTAAACTCACCATCCTTATCGGGGCACTCGGTGTGGGTATCGGTTTTGGTTTGCAGGACCTGATCAACAACCTCATATCAGGCTTCATACTCATATTTGAGCGGCCGATCCAGGTTGGCGATACCATACAATTTGGTGAAAGGGAAGGAAAAGTTGAAGAGATCGGGATACGCTCAAGCATTATCAAGACCTACGATGGCTCCGAGGTGATCGTCCCCAATGGGAAACTAATTTCTGAAGAACTGATCAACCTGACATTGTCTGATCCCATATTGCGTATTGAGATCAATGTTGGCACAGAATATGGTTCTGATCCACAGGAGGTTATCGACATCCTGGTGATGCAGGCAAAACTGCACCCTGACGTTACCAGGAACCCTGAAACCTTCGCCATTTTCTTCGGATTTGGCGATTACGCGTTGAACTTCAGACTATATGCATATACCCTGGAGGTAAACGGACGACTCAAAATCCGCAGCGAACTAAACCTTGCTATTTTCCAAGCGTTCAAAGAAGCCAACATCAAGATTCCATATCCGATACAGGATCTTAATGTGAATCTTTCTGATAAAAAGGAAACGGAGAAATAGATAAGACGGGGGACGAGGGACAAGGAACGGGGGACGAGGGTGCTGAATGATGAGATCCAAATGATAAATGATTAGTTATGATTGGTAGTGAAGAGCTATGTAGTAAGAGTAAGGAGCTCCACCTAGCACCCAACACCCAACACCTAGCACCTATATGCCGTATTTGGAAATTTTATTGTAAAGCGTCTTTCGTGTGATACCCAGTATACGTGATGCCTGGGAAAGGTTGCCATTGCATTGCTCGATAGCCCTGTTGATGATTTGCATTTCATTTTTTTGGAGGTTATAACAATCCGTATCACCTGCGATAACCGCATCCCCATTCCTGCGAAAAGCAAAATCATCGGTAGTGATGACTCCGGAATCACACATGATCACCGCCTTTTCGACAGCATGCTCCAACTCACGAACATTTCCCGGCCAGTGCCACGATTCCAGCAAATCAAAGGTTGAAGGCTGAACCTTTAAACCGCTTTTTGCATAACGAACTTCATACTTTTCTTTAAAATGCAAAAACAGTGGTTTGATGTCTCCCTTCCTTTCACGCAATGGAGGTATGTGTATGGTGATGGTATTTACACGGTACAGCAGATCTTCCCTGAACTTACCCTCACGTACCATACGGTCGAGGGGCATATTTGTAGCAGTGAGCAAACGTATATCGACAGGTATCGGTTCGTTTGTCCCCAACCTGGTGACCTGCCTGTTCTGAATAGCAGAAAGTAGTTTTGGCTGCAAGTTCGGTGGGATATTACCAATCTCATCCAGGAAGAGTGTTCCTCCGCTGGCAATCTCAAACCGGCCCGGGCGATCTTCTCCAGCATCGGTATAGGCACCTTTCTTGTGCCCAAAGAGCTCACTCTCGAAAAGGCTGCCTGTGAGCGATCCCATATCAACACCTACAAATGCTTCACCTGCCCTGTTTGAGGCCTTATGAATGGCACGTGCAAATAATTCCTTTCCTGTCCCATTCTCACCTGTGATAAGCACATTGGCATCTGTGGCAGCTACTTTTGATACCTGGAGAAGTAATTTCATCATGGGTTCTGATCCACCTATGATATTAATGGCTCCGGGTTTCCGTCTGTCGACAGCCATCCTGGCCACCGGCCCTTCTTCTCCGCGACGAGGCTTACAAACGGCAAGCACAGAGTCCCTGATAAGTTCGTTATTAACGGGCCTTTGGATGAAATCTGAAGCTCCTTCTTTGATTGCTTTTACGGCAGTTTCTATGCTGGCATTGGAGGCCGTCAATATTACAGAAGCACCCGGCTGGATCTCAAATATTCTATTCATCCAGTAAATGCCTTCATTACCATTATAGACGCTGCTCTTGAAATTCATTTTTAGAACATAAGCATCGTATCGGTCTCTCGATAAATAAGAAGGGATAAGGTTGGGATTCTTTTCACAATCGATCCGGTTAAAATGATCGTTGAATAATGATATCAAACCTTGAAGCGTCTTGTCATGGTCATCGACGATCAGGATCTTTCCGTATTTTTTCATCAGGGTATCCTCCGGAAATTTCGCTTAGGTGCCAAGCAATACCAAATATACCTTTAAAAAAAAGAGAATGCCAGTGCAAATCAACGAATTGCAGTAATGCTTTTGCAATATGTAGATACTGGGTAATATTTATACAACTGGTGGCTGGTGGCTGGACATCTAATTCCCGGATTGATTATCTTTATCCAAAAATAACATTGACCTATGATCCTGATCGCCGACAGTGGTGCTACAAAAACCACATGGTCACTCTTAACAGATAGCGGGGCCATGACCCACGATACAGCTGGCTTTAACCCATACTACAATGGGCCTGATGTTTTACGCCAGATCCTTGAAAAGGAAATGAGCCCCGACATTATGGGGGCAGCAATCAGCCATATCTATTATTATGGATCAGGCTGTTCCACGGAAAAGAACTGTGGTATTGTAAGTGACGCTCTTGCATTGCATTTTCCGGAGGCCCGGATAGAAGTGCAGCACGACCTGCTTGCTGCGGCCCGCGCACTTCTTGGGAGGAGTGAAGGCATTGCCTGCATATTGGGTACAGGTTCCAATTCATGTGCATACGATGGAAAAAAAATCACGGCCAACGTGGCTTCACTGGGTTATATGCTCGGCGATGAGGGTAGCGGTGCCTACATTGGAAGGAAATTCCTGGCTGCTTACCTGAAAAAGAAACTGGCCAGAGAGATCCTTGATGCTTTTGACAATGAATACCACTATAGCCTTGAAGACATACTACGTTCCGTTTATAATGAGGGGAACCCAAGCAGCTATATGGCATCATTTACACGCTTTCTTGCAAAGCACGAGCATCACGATGATGTTCGGGAAATCCTGCATACATCTTTTGTTGAATTCTTTGAGGAATCTGTATCGAAATACGACAGGTATAAACAACTACCGGTCAGCTTTGTGGGATCGGTAGCTTTTCATTTCAGGCATATACTCAATGAGGCCGCCTGGCAGGCAGGCATATCACTTGGGAGGATAGAGCAGGCTCCTATGGAAGGCTTGATCAGATTTCATTCTTGAGAATACGAATAAGAGAATACGGGAATACGGGAATACGGGAGTACGAGATTACGGGAGTACGGGAATACGAGATTACCTCACACTCACGTACTCTCGTATTCTCTCACCCTCTCATTCTCTCGTATTCTCGTATTCTCTCACCCTCTCATTCTCTCGTATTCTCGTATTCTCTCACCCTCTCACCCTCTCATTCTCTCGTACTCCCGTATTCTCTCACCCGCACGTACTCTCTTACTCTAATCCATGCTTTCCAGGAACTTCAAAACCGATTCCACATCCCCGGCTTCGAACCAGTGAATATCCGTATCGCGTTTAAACCAGGTCAGCTGTCGCTTGGCATATCGACGGCTGTTGGTTTTAATATTTTCAACGGCCTGCTCAAGGCTGACCTCCTCATCAAGGTATCTGAAAAGCTCTTTATACCCAACAGTATTAAGTGCATTATGATCACGGTAAGGCAGTAATGACTTTACTTCCTCAAGCAAAGCATTTTTCATCATCCGGTCGACCCGCTCCTCTATCCGTTTAAAAAGCAGATCCCGCTCCATGTTCAACCCGATCTTGATAATACGGAAAGGTCTTTCTTTTTTTGTATTCCTGCGAAGCGATGTATAGGTCTTCCCGGTTTGAATACAAACCTCAATGGCCCGAAGCAGCCTGTTTGGGTTGTTCAAATCAACCACTTCAAAGTACTCAGGATCAAGAGCTTTCAACTTCTCCCCAAAAGCCTCCAGTCCTATCTCATCCAGTTCTGCTTTGAGCTCCTCCCTTAGCGTAGGATCATGATCTGGAAGGTCATCAATTCCCCTGCTGATGGCATCAATATAAAGCCCGGAGCCACCGCTAAGGATGAGCACTTGATGCTTCTTAAAAAGTTCATCGAGCAGGGCCATTGCTTCGGTCTCATACCTGGCTACATTATAATCTTCTGCTATGGAAAGGTTTCCAAGAAAGTGGTGTTTTACCGCTGCCAGTTCTTCCGGCTCAGGGTAAGCGGTTCCAATACGCATCTCTCTGTAAAACTGCCTGGAATCAGCCGAAAGTATTTCAGTATTAAAATGTTGCGCAAGTTTAATGGAAAATATTGTTTTCCCAACAGCCGTAGGCCCTGTAATCACAATCAGACATTTATCGCTACCTTGCTTCATCTATTTTATTGCCGAGTGCCTGCTATTTATTGTCTACCGATGATAATCCAAGTTCTTTTCCCTTCTCCAGCATATAATTATAGGCTGAGACATATTCATTCGGGATGACCCCATCCAGGATGGCTTCTTTGATGGAGTTTTTGATATCTCCTACTTCCCGGCAGGGCTTTATGCCAAAAGTTTCCATGATCAGCTCACCACTTATCGGTGGCTGAAAATTCCTGACCCTGTCCTTCTCCTCTATCTCCACCAGTTTTTTCCGCACCAGCTTGAAATTGCTCAGATAGCGTCTGACCTTTTTAGAGTTTTTAGAGGTAATATCCGCTTCGCAAAGCATCATCAGATCATCAACATCGTCACCGGCTTCGAATAGCAAGCGCCTGATTGCCGAATCAGTAACCTCTTCCTGAGCAAGCACAATAGGCCTTAGATGCAACAAAACAAGTTTCTGCACATAGCGCATCTTTTCATTCATGGGCAGCTTCAACTGTTTGAAGATTTTCTTAACCATCTTGGCCCCGACAAATTCGTGAGAATGAAAGGTCCAACCTGTACCTTTATCAAATCTTTTAGTGACCGGCTTGGCAATATCATGTAATATGGCAGCCCAACGCAGCCAGAGATTGTCCGTATTTTCAGAAAGATTGTCGAGCACCTGCAAGGTATGGTAGAAATTATCCTTATGGCCTTTTCCCTCCATCGTTTCTGCTCCTTTCAAAGCGACAAACTGTGGGAAAATAATATGAAGGAGGCCGCATTCTTCAAGAAGCTTAAACCCATAGGAAGGCTCTCTGGCCATGATGATCTTATTCAATTCATCAGCAATCCTTTCTCCCGAAACGATCAGTATCCTTTCCCTGTTTCTGCTGATAGCCTCAAAAGAAGCCTCCTCTATCGAAAATCTCAACTGCGTAGCGAACCTTATGGCACGCATCATGCGGAGAGGGTCATCAGAATATGTAATATTGGGGTCGAGTGGGGTGCGAATAATCTTTCGTTCAATATCCGCCAGGCCATCAAAAGGGTCCAGCAGTGTGCCATAGCTATCTTTCTGCAGACTGATTGCCATGGCATTGATCGTAAAATCCCTGCGGTTCTGATCATCTTCCAGGGTACCATCTTCAACCATGGGTTTTCGGGAATCACGCATATAGGATTCCTTCCTTGCACCAACAAACTCAATGATCCACAACTGCTTATCTTTATACCTGAGCATAGCAGTCCCGTAATTCTTAAAATAGTTCACCTTTGTTTGCCCGCCTATCTTCTCGGCAACCTTGGCGGCCAGATCCATACCGCTTCCAATTGCCACAACATCGATATCGCCGGTTTCGCGATTCATGATCCGGTCACGCACATATCCGCCTATCACGTAAGCATCAACACCCAGTTCTTCAGCTGAAATGCTTATAACATTAAAAATGTCTTTATCCAGAAATGACCTGAGATTCTCCATTCAAAAGCAAAATTAAGAAAATATATCGGGTATTTCGAGTCTCAAGTATCGAGTATCAAAAACTTCTACTCCGACACAAATTCCTCTTCAATGTTAAAAAATCCGGGATACTTGACCTGTGTCATGGCCACATAGATGGTAGGTTTTGCCCTGAGCTTCACCCTGCTGGGAGCGCCACCCTGTCCGGAGAGGTTCATAGCAAAATTCAGGACGGCATCCGCTGACTCGCCGGTAAGGGCATCAAAAAGATCTACTTTGATTGCAATAGGCAGTACAGCTATCCCTCCATCCGGGGGAACTTTAATATCTTCTATCACCTTCCCCTTGGTAATGAGAATATCGTCGATGAAAAGGTCCCAGAGAAAACGATTCATGGAGGCTTTCTCTGCATTCGGGTTTCTCACTTCAACATTCAAAACAAAATATAGAGGAAGATCTCCCTTCATTGCCTCCATGGAGATGCTGCTTGCCTCTGGAAAGCTCAGGTCGCTGAACTGATCAACACCGCTGATGTCAACACCGGCAAGGGTCAGGTCTTCAATGTTTTTAAGACGAAATTCGCATTTGGCGAAAGTCTTCATTTCGTTGGCCTGCTTCATAACCGAACAGGATACCATAATCAGGCCGATGATGCTAATGACAATTAGCCTCAATGCAGAAGTATTCATTATCTTTACTTTTTTAAAAATCATTGCAACTCAAAGATAGTTATTTCCGCTCTTATAAAAGCAAATCTGCATGATTCTGATTAACAGAACAGAAAACGATCCTTACTTCAATATCGCGGCAGAAGAATATGTTCTGAAAGTCTTCCATCAGGATGTATTCATGCTCTGGGTAAACAGTCCTTCTGTGATCATCGGCAAACACCAGAATGCTGTTGCGGAGACTGATATCATGTATACGTTTAAAAACCATATCCCGGTGGTAAGACGAATATCCGGAGGAGGCACTGTATATCATGATGAGGGGAACCTGAATTACAGCCTGGTAGTGAATGGTGAGCAGGGTAAATTGGTTGATTACCTGAAATATGCAGGGACTGTAATCCGTACACTAGAAAGGCTGTCCGTTAAGGCTGTCCTGGAAGGGAAAAGCAGCCTATTCACGGCAGGAAAGAAATTTTCAGGCAATGCAGAGCATGTATTCAGAAACAGGGTATTGCATCATGGCACCTTGCTATTTAATACTGATCCTGAAATGCTCAGAAATTGTATCAGGCCGGCACATACAGCTTATGATGATAAATCGGTCCGCTCCGTCGACAGCAAAACCACGAACCTGGCCAGGCACCTGGCAGGAGACTTCAGCATGGAGGATCTCAGGAATGCATTGATCAAACAGGTCATGCTTGATTTCCGGGACGTAAGCTCATATAGCTTCACTGAAAAAGACAGGGCAGCCATACAGAAATTGGTCGATGAAAAGTATTCAGGCCTCGAATGGAATTTTGGCTATTCTCCTAAATATGTCCTTAACCGTAACATGTGGATTGGAGACCAGGCAGTAAAAGTATCACTCAAAACAGAAAAAGGAATTCTATCATCTCTGCAGGTCAGTATCGATGGTGAAGAAATGGATGAAATATCTGCCAGGCTTATTGGCATCATGCACCATCCCGGCCCTGTACTGGATGTGCTGAATAAATTTAACTTTGCATCTATTACAAAAAACATATCACCGGAAGCTTTTTTAACTGCATTGTTTTAAACGTCTTGAAAAAACAAATGGATCATATCCCCGCTGAAATACTCCATGAACTTGAACTGAAGTTCGAAGGGGATATATATCAGGATCTTTCCAGCCGGCTTCAGTATGCAACTGATGCATCCGCTTACCGGGAAGAGCCAATGCTGGTTACACGGCCCAAGCACAGCCGGGATATCAGGGAACTCATCCTTTTTGCACGAAAATATAAGCTTTCTATCATCCCCAGAACTGCCGGAACATCACTCGCCGGACAGGTAGTTGGTCAGGGTATTATAGCCGATGTATCAAAGTACATGACTGATATCCTGGAGATCAATGCTGAAGAAAAGTGGGTCAGGGTAGAACCGGGAGTTGTCCTGGATGAGTTGAACAAAGTACTTGAAAGCAGCGGCCTTTTCTTTGGCCCGGAAACCTCCACTTCAAACCGCTGTATGATGGGCGGGATGGTCGGAAACAACGCCTGCGGGGCGCATTCATTGATCTATGGAAGTACACGTGACCATACTATCTCTGTTAAAGCTTTACTCAGCGATGGTTCAGAAGCTGAGTTCACTGCCATCGACAGGGATACGTTCAGAAAAAAATGTGAGGCAGAAAGTCTTGAAGGCAATATTTATAGAAATATAGAGGGCATACTATCAGACCCGGAGAACCAGGCTTCTATCAGGGCTGAATATCCCGATCCGGAAATTAAAAGGAGGAATACCGGGTATGCTATCGACCTCCTGTTGGAAACCGGTCCTTTCTCTCAGGGAAAGGAGCCTTTTAACTTCTCGAAACTTATTGCCGGATCGGAAGGGACCCTGGCATTTATCACTGAGATAACCCTTGGACTGATACCCCTGCCGCCAAAAGAAAAAGTACTGGTATGCATCCATTGTGAGAGCTTGGAGGATGCCTTCCACGGGAACCTGATCGCATTGAAATATGCTCCGGGGGCAGTAGAACTGATGGATGATAAGACCCTGGAACTCACCAAAGGAAATATAACACAAAGCAAAAACCGTTTTTTTCTGGAAGGCGATCCGGGTGCCTTGCTCATTGTTGAGTTTGCCCGTGATAGCAGGGATGAGATTCTTGAATTAACATCCTCCCTGGAAAAAGAAATGCGCGAATCCGGATATGGTTACCACTTTCCGCTAGTCTTCGGTACAGACATACCCAGGGTATGGGCCCTGAGAAAAGCCGGCCTGGGCGTACTGTCGAACATGGCCGGTGATGCCAAGCCCGTGGCGGTGATTGAAGATACCGCTGTGAAACCGAAGGACCTGCCTGCCTATATGGAAGATTTCGGAAGGATACTCGAAAAGTACCAGTTGGAGTGTGTTTACCATGCCCATATTGGTACCGGTGAGTTGCACCTACGGCCTGTCCTGAACCTGAAAGACAAAAAAGATGTTGAGCTCTTCAGGATAATTGGCAAGGAAACAGCCGCACTGGTAAAGAAATACAAAGGCTCACTCAGCGGTGAGCATGGAGATGGCAGATTGCGTGGGGCCTTCATACAAGATATGATTGGAAGCCGCAATTATGGTATTCTGAAGGAGATCAAACAATGCTGGGACCCTGAGGGCATCTTCAATCCTGAGAAGATTGTCGATACCCCACTTATGAATACCTGTCTCCGTTACATTCCCGGAAAGGAAACGAAAGAGATTGAAACCACATTTGATTTTTCGGCAGACCAGGGCCTTCTGAGGGCAACAGAGAAGTGCAATGGTTCCGGCGACTGCAGAAAATCCGAGATCATTGGCGGAACCATGTGCCCAAGCTACATGGCGACACGCGACGAAAATAATTCAACCCGTGCCAGAGCCAACATACTCAGGGAATTTTTAACACGTTCAGAAAAGAAAAACCCTTTCGACCACAGCGAGATCTATGAGGTTATGGACCTATGTCTCTCATGTAAGGCCTGCAAATCTGAATGTCCTTCCAATGTAGACATCACTAAATATAAGGCCGAATTCCTTCAGCACTATTACGATGCCCACGGCATCCCGTTCAGAACGCGGGCCATCGCCTATATTGGCCACCTGAACAAGCTGGGGAGCAGCATGCCCGGAATATATAATGCAGCAATACGAAACAAAGCCCTGTCGGGAATAATGAAGAAAATGCTGGGGTTTGCGCCCGAAAGGAGTATTCCTCTGCTTTATCGCACTACCCTGAGAAAATGGGCTAAGAAAAATGGGGCAGAAATAAAAGCGAAAGGTGCAAGGAAAGTTTTCTTATTTGCTGACGAGTTTACAAATTATAATGACACCGAGATTGGCATTAAAGCCATCAAGCTGCTTCATGAACTTGGGTATGAAGTATGCATACCTGAACATAAATTCAGCGGAAGGACATTTTTGTCGAAAGGACTGGTAAAAAAAGCGGCCCGACTGGCAAAACAAAATGTCAGTATGCTGTCGCAGCTGATCACCGAAGAGCATCCATTGATCGGTATAGAGCCTTCCGGCATCCTGACCTTCAGGGATGAGTACCCGGAACTGCTAAGGGGAAATTTAAAAGAAAGTGCCCTTGAATTGGCCGGGCATTGTTTCACGATAGATGAATTCCTTGCTGCAGAATACCAGAAAGGAAATATCAGCAGTGATTCATTCAGCGACAACAAAGGCAAGATCATCCTGCACGGGCATTGCTACCAGAAAGCCCTTTCCTCAGTAGAACCCACCATCAGCATGCTTCAAATTCCCAAAAATTATTCAGTAGAGGAGATCAAATCCGGTTGCTGCGGTATGGCAGGCGCTTTCGGGTATGAGAAGGAGCACTATGACTTATCGATGAAAGTTGGTGAAATGGTCCTCTTGCCTGCCGTGAGGAAGGCTGACAAGGATGTGATCGTTGCAGCCCCCGGTACCAGTTGCCGGCATCAGATCAAAGATGGAACAGGGAGGAAGGCATATCACCCCGTGGAGATTCTTTTTGAGGCATTGAAATAGCACAAAAATCATTAATTATGAATATCGATGGATAGCCCATCTTCTGCAAGTACCGTATTCGCGAATATTTCCCTTGCTTCATCAAGCATTTTATCCATTTCTTTGTACCTGGCTGAAAAATGGCCAATGATCAATTGACCGGCATGGGCCTTCCTGGCGATGCTGGCAGCCTGCATTGCGGTTGAATGGAACTTCGCCTCGGCGTCTGCTTTTCGGTCTTCCATAAAGGTAGCTTCATGATAGAGAAGATCAATATTTTCAATGATGGGAATGATACCCTCATCATAGGCAGTATCGGTGCAATAGGCATAGGAGCGCGGAGGAGCGGGAGGAAGTGTAATATCGGCATTTGGATACACCTTACCCGCAGAATCGATGTAATCTTCACCACGCTTGATCCGTCCATAATCACTTACATCCAGTGACTTCCCTTCGAGAAAATCCTTGCGAATATTGGGCTTACCCTGATGCTCACGGATAAGAAAACCGCAGGTAGGGAAATTATGTTTCATGGGAATGGAGCTCACACTAACGGTTTTATTCTCCATGATTACTTCATTCCTGTCGGGATCGATAGCATGAAAATGTAATGGGTACCTTAAAACTGTTTTCGAGGCATGTAAATGCATTTGTATGATCTGCTCCAGCTGATGATAAGCATATATGTGAAGTGCTGATTCGCGCCCCAGGAGGTGAAGGGATGTGATGAGTCCCAT
>QMPN01000079.1 GCA_003648575.1 Bacteroidota bacterium | reverse complement strand
GCTAAGAAACAACGGCTAATACTTCCATTAGCATATCAAGCGGTATAAAATCTTATTATCTTTATCCTCTTCAAAGTGTCAACTTGTGAAAACCTTTATTCAAAAAAACTATGTTTGGATCCTTTTCCTCCTGCTTGTCAGTGCAGGCAGTTTCAGCGCCGAGTTGATCAACAGCCGTATGGATATGCGTGACCTGGAGGTATATTACCGTGCAGCCGACCGGCTAACGGAGGGCGGTGAATTATACCGGGCTGTTGAAGATAACCCCTGGGAGCATTATGTGTATAAATATGCACCTCCCGCAGCCATGCTATTCATCCCCTTCCTTCCTTTAGGAATTCCCCTGAGTAAGATCATATACTGGATCCTCCTTAGCTTTATTCTTGGAACGGTCCTCTACAATCTCAAGAGGCTGTTAAGCCCAAAAACAGCTTCAAACAGAAGGGTTGCAACAAGTCTGCTACTGGGGATCATTATTGTAGGCACACACTTTTTCAGGGAACTACATCTTGGACAGGTTAACCTTTTGCTGTTGGGAATCTATATTTTTGCGCTGTGCCTGCTTCAAAAAGAAAAGCCCATGGGGTTTGCTGCCCTGATAGCTGTCAGTATTTTCATCAAGCCATTCGGTTTGATCTTCCTACCCTTATTGATCATCATGGGCAGGTTCAGGGAGCTCCTGTATTTTACAGGATTTACAATCCTCATGATCCTGCTCCCCATGCTATTTTATGCCGACAGTAATACTTATTTCGAGCTATATGTTTCATGGTATAGAGAACTGACCACAGAACTCGGGGCCAAGCAGGATCTGTTTTCTGCCGGAAACCATACCATCTTTTCTATCCTGGCGAGGTATTCCCCGCTAGGCCTTCTACCAATCGAAGGTTCCGGAAGGCATATATTTCAATTGGGAGTCATGCTTTCGCTTGCTTTGCTCTTGCTATGGTTTTACTTTCGGCGACCAGTCCCTGAACGCGCTTTGCGGCTGTATATCGTCCTGATCGCCATCATTCCCCTGCTGGCATTTACCAGCTATAATGCCTTTATATTTACCCTTCCCCTGATCATATACCTGCTGTTCAGATTCGGGGAATTGAATATACTTTTCAAAATCATCCTTATAATCAGCTGTGTGTTTATCGGAGGAAATATCTATGATCTGGCGGGCAAAGATTTGTATAATTACCTCTGGAGTATTTCCATCTACAGTTGGGGAACCATTGGCCTGCTGTTAACTTTGTTCGCGCATTGGAATAAATTTGCCAGCCTGAAATAATTCACCCGAAGATCGAATACATGTCCTGAGCGCTTCGCCGTCGGCGAGCCTTTGGCGGCCGATGGAAGTCGAAGGATCGGATATAAAAAAAGGGAATCGAAACGATTCCCTTTTTTATGTCTTAGTGCAGCAAGATCACTTTTCTTGTGATGACCTCCGTCGGCGTGACGAGCCTCAGGAAGTAAACCCCTTCAGGGACTCCATCAGCTTCCGCATTCCATTTGATGTTATGTGAACCGGCATTGAAGTCTGCATTTATGAGAGCATTAACTTTTTGTCCGTTCATATTGTACACATCAATACTGATGTTCGTTGCTTCCTCCAATGTGAATGAAATGTTGGTTTCGCCACTGAATGGGTTCGGATATGCATGTCCGAAATCTACCTTTGAGGCAACATCTTCATCAAGTCCCACCCATATTGACCCAATACCAAAAAATTCGAGGTATTTATGCATCAGGTATTCGATATCTGTACTGATACCGGCGCAACCTCCAAACTCAAATGATGTACCGATCGTCCTGTATGAGCCTTCGTCATAAGCGATAGCATTTACATAGCTGGGAGTTTGATTCTTGAAAATGGTGAATGCATCACCCATAGGAGCCAGCTGATCGATCCATTGGTTCTCACCCATATAATTAAATGTCATGCCTTCGGTAAATGTGCCGGTCTGTCCGATGATAATACCCAGATTATCACTTCCATCCGACAGGCCTTCAATATTAAACATGGCATGGACCGGAGTCTGGTCGTCATAATACCAGGTGTCGCCACCTTCCATATATACACGGCCTCCCATATTGAGGAAGTCGGCCAGCTCCTGTCCTTCTGAACTGGAGAGCTGATAATTATCAGGATAAATGCCAAGGCAAACGAATACTGAAGAATAGATTTCCAGGTCATCCGGCCATCCCTCAACCAATTCAGCCTCGACACTCAAATTGCTATAGCAATCCATCATAGCATCGGCCGAGTTGTGGTTGCCGTCCATGTCAATTACGAGCACCGGGATCTGACCTACGATAATTGAAAACTCACCGTAGCCGGTAATTCCTAGGTCAGCATAGATATCCAGGAAGAAAGGAGCTGAGTGCCCGGGAGGCGTGTCCGTTCCGGCTGTGACCACATAGGTTTGATCGGCAGATCCTCCTGCGGCGATCGGGCCATAGAGCATGCTGGCTTCATCAATGGTGATATAAGCACTGGAGACTGATAATTGTGCAAGAACGCCTCCAGCGGCTGAAGAACCACTATTATCTATGGATATGGTGAGTTCTGCCGTTTCGCCCGGATCAAGTTTACCATTGCCATTGCCGGTAGCATCATTAATCACATAAGCTCCAAACATCAAATCCGGGGCATGTCCCATTTCAGTAAAACTGCTGTTCCATGTGGCGTCACCGTTAGATTCTATATTGAAAAGGATTCCTTCTCCGTCAGGGATGTCCGCTGCAACCTGAAGGGCAAAAGCATTATCGATCTGTACACTACCCCCTGCCGGGATGGTTCCATAGTTTTCTTCAAAATCTGTTAGTGTAATATAGGCATTGTCTGTTGAAAGAAGAACATCAACATTCACAGCATCTGCTGTACCCACATTGGTAAGCGAAATGCTCAGCATAGGGGTTTCTCCATAATCCAGCATGCCATTATTGTTTCCTGAGGCGTCGTTCACAATGTGGCTCTCATAGATCACAAATGCCCCTGCAGAAGGGACTACACTGATTGTTTGGTAGATGGTTTCAGTGTTGAATCCTGTAACTACCAGCAGGGCATCACCCGGACTCAGGCTATGATTTATACTTACCATTCCTGATGCATCAGTGATACCGGTAAAATATGTATCGTTCTGGCTCAGGGTTACCATCGCACCCTCAACAGGGCTTCCGCCGGCAGAAATTGTAGTTTCAAAAGGTATGCCCACCATAACAGTGTTATTTGACAGTGCAAGAGCTGCCGGTTCGTCCGACCTCGCCTGCATTGATGGGTCACCGAAAAGGTTCCATGTTTTCGCTGTTTCCCAATCGGAAGGACCACTTGATTCTGTTGTCATCAGTACGATGCCATTGAATACAATAGCCCCGAGTGTTGTCCTGCCTTCAGTAGTGTTAATTCCACTCTGGCCGGCATGAGCTGTATAATCATATCCTCCGGTATAGATGTCGGCAAAATAATCCTGTCCACGCATAGGTGGGTCCCAGGGCTGGCTAATCGAAGCTCCAAGGAACATTACAGAGCCACCGCCGTCTTTGCGTTGCCAGGCTTCTGCAAAGCAGGTACCTGTATGAAAGTCACCATTGTTACAGGCAACTGAAACGACCCAGGGAGTCATATCCCCATTGGAAAGGTTATTCACATTACTATTGCTGAAGCCTGTGGTTCCCCATGATGTGGGAGATCCATGTCCGCAATAATTGATCACGCTTGTACCCCCATCAACTGCTGACATCACATCACTGATACTGCCGGATGGCTCGTAAATCGGGTTATATGTTTCATAGGTGAACGGATCCAGTTTGTCATTGAAGATCACATCAAGGTGTTCAAAATCTTTTTCGTTATCGTCGCCAGGGCCCTCGGTAGATCCAATCCCGGTAGCAACACTATACCATGCTGCACCTGCCTGAGGTGTTTTCTCGAAAACGATTACCTTATCCACCTGCACTGTAACCTGGCTGGGGTTTTCAGCTGAAAAACGGCCTACGGCTATGTCCACAACTTCATCACCTCCGGCAACGCATCCAATTTGCGGATCCATGGGTGCACCACCGCTCAAGGTATTACATTTGATATCGGCCCAGTCGCCAACAAGCTGTACATACAGCAGGTTATTGTTTGCAGCATAGGCATTTTCAACAAGGGTATTTACATTGGTACCCGTGGCTACAATCTCAGTGCTGACATTAAATCCTTTTTCCCTTTTCCATTGGATATAGGGTGCCATGGCGGCTTCATCACGATCGGTGCATACCACCAGGATATCTCCCATCTCACCAATGGTGAGGTCGTCCCTGTTCTCGCCATAGTTGATGAAAACGGAGGCATAAATGGCATCCATTTCGTAGGCAATGCTATTGCTGTGGCTAAGCAGTGGATTCACCGGTGCTGTGTTCTCTTTTTGCAGGCTTACGTTTACGCTTTGATAAACCCTGAGCACATTTTTGGCAGCGTTATACTGGAAAGGATAAACATAAACATTGGTTCCCCTGACATCCCTCATAATATAAGGTTCGGTATTATTGGCCAGGTCGCCGGGATACCAGTTGTTAATAACCGACTTTGGATCGATTACATAAGGGATGGTGGCGGGATCCTGGTCACGATATATGACACCACGTGAAGGCAAAAGCGGATGCTCGAGCTGATAGTCGATATAATTGCTGCCTTCGAATTGCAGTTTCACGCTATTGTCGGCTTCCAGCATCACTGCCGCATGCACATAAGGCAATTCGGCAAAGCCTGCTTTCTTTGTTACCACAGAGCCTGGAAAATCGATGGTTGCAAAAGTCTGTCCATCAATAACTATTTCAGAGATGGTGATACCATCCAGCATAAATTCAAGCTGATATGCATTGGCCTCGTCAGAGAAGTTTACTTCATATCCATCGCTGGAATAAGCTGCTGAAATCCCAAAGAGAAATGCCAGCAAGAGGAAAAGATTCTTTTTCATACAGGTTGTTGATTTAAGAAATAAGAAAAGCATTATTAAACAGCTTTCCGTACTTATTTAATAACTACTATTTTTTTTGTTACTTTTTGCTCGCCTGATGTGAGTACACAGAAGTATACACCTCCCGGCAGACCTGATGCATCAAATTCGAAGGTATGACTTCCTTCACTCATACTCAGGTTATCCGCAAGCCGTGATACTTCCTGGCCGGTATAATTATATACAGCAATGCTCAGGTTTCCGGCTTCAGCTACGCTCACATGAATGGTAGCATTTTCACTTGCCGGGTTCGGGAAAATATTTACGGTGTTCCCTGAAAGTTCGATCTCATCTACACCAACCCATATGGCATCGATATCAAAGAATTCGAGGTATTTGTACATGAGGTAGTCTTTGGTATAAGCACCATCTGACATGCCTCCGAACTCATGTGAACATCCAATGGTCTTGTAATTTGGTCCAACTTTAGCCACACCGGTAACATAGGCCGGGCTTTGATTGCTCAGGATGGTAAATGCATCTCCGGTGGGTTCAATTTTGTCGATCCAGTTGTTGTCGCCGGTATAAACATAGGTTGCCCCTTCCATAAAGGTTCCGCTATGCCCGTTAACAATACTAAGATCATCGCTACCGTCTTCCAGGCCATTGATCCCAAACATGGGGTGAACGGCTGTCTGATCATCATAATACCAGGTGTCGCCGCCTTCCATATATACTTTTCCGCCTGCATTCAGGAAGTCAGCCAGGGCCTGTCCGTCGTTTGCCGACAGCGCATGGTTTGAACTGTAAACACCAAGGCAGACAAAGACAGAGGCATACAGATCAAGATTGTTGGGCATGATGGTCGTATAATCAGCGCCTACACTCAGGTTATTTAAACAATTATTCATCACCAAACCAGAGTTCATATTGCCGTCGAAGTCAAGTACGAGTACAGGGATCTGCCCCGCTACCAGGAAGAAGTCCATCTCGGCTGTATACCCGTCTGCATCGAGGAAAAATTCGAACATGACAGAAGCTCCTGCTGCTATATTATCATCAACAGTAATATTGAAAGAAGCATTTTCTGTTGCTCCCATCACGATTGCACCCATGTTTGAAGTGCCACTATTGATTACGATATCGCCGCTTGTGCTGGAAAGTGTTCCAACAGCATCTTTTGCATCACAGTGGCCCGCATTCAGTACAGGTAGTATGATATCTGCCGTTTCACCTGCATCGAGGCGGCCATTGCCGTTGCCTGACTGCGAGTCATCGACGATGGCTGCGCTCAGAGCAAAAACAGGAGCATTAAGTAGGACACTAAAGGTGGAGGACCACTCTTCTTTTCCGGTACCGGTAATGTTAAGTTCAAAGCTGGCAAGATGCTGATCAGGCACATGTGCCGCCACATCAAATGCATAAGCACTTAATTGAGTCGAAGTACTATTACCTGCGATCGTTCCCCAGTCCTGGGCATCATCTGTAATGGTGATGAGCGGGTCGGTAGTGGAAAGTGTTGCGCTTACATCGGTCGCATCTGATGATCCAAGATTTTCGAGTATCACGTCAAGAGCGATGGTCTCGCCATAATCCACCAGGCCGTTATTGTTACCTGTGGGATCATTGGTTGTATAGTCATTCAGTGCGATGTATGCACCGGCAGGGTTGTTCACCAGTACGGTACCAATGTATGGAGCACCGTTTTGTTTTGTCACAACAACATCAGCATCACCGGGCACGGTAAAAGGCACAATGGATACCACAGCCAGGCCGGTTTGATCAGCCAGGGCAGCTCCATGCAGGACGCCATCCTTCGAAATACCTACATAAGCATAAGGCTCTGTATTCACAGTAAAAGATGTTGCTCCAAGCATTAACATTGGGTCATAGCTTACGCTGATAGGGTCGGGAACACCAAAGTAGGTCATCACCGAGGGATCACCCATAACACAATAGATCTCCCAATAATACAGGGCCGATGAGGGTGCGCCTTCAGTAACGGCGAGGTTTCCGGCAAATACCATCTGATAGGTTGTTGTATACCAATCTTCCCATGGCTCACCATGATCGTGGAAAGAGCGATCATAATTACCCAGTGTTGTTTCGCTATATGCAGGTGGATTTTCGCTAATTGTACCAACACCTACGCCAAAGTAATAATCCTCATCCCAGTATGTTGAGTTGGTACCGCCAATATATCCTACAGCACCTTTATTCTCGGCCCTGAGGATGGCTTCTCCGAAGCAGTAATTGTTAAATTCATTCGACGAGCAGCAGTTCCCGATCAGTACACAATACTCATCCTGGTTTTGCAGGTTTGCCACATCAGTGATCGTGAAAGAAGGATCTGCCCAGCCGTTATAGGAGCAGTGTGCAGTGTAGTTACCGAAAGAAACGCCATCGCTGATGTTCTGGCGGATGTTTGCTGCCTGACCACCTGAACCTGGATAAAGGTAAGTATGAGAGGTCAGTCCATGGGCAAGGTTGAAATAATTTATAGTACCGTAATTGATCTGTCCGTTACCGTGAGAAGCTCCATAACTGCCATCCATCCCGGCGATCATAACAACCTCATCGAGGTAGGCAGGGTCCGGCATGGTATATTTTTCATATTGTAATGTTTTGTCAATCTGTGGCTGCAACTCTGAAGGATTGGTTGCTGACCATCTGCCCCAGTATACTTCCGGGAAGTAATCGCCGGTATATTCAACATAATAAAGGTCGGTAACATGCCATGAGGAAACTCCTCCAAAAGCAGGAACCTGGCCATCATCACCCACCAGCAGTACGAAGGAAGGTGCAGGATCAGCAGGTGTACCTGCATCGTACAAACCTTGAAGGTATGTCTTGATGGAGCCAGTTGTGTTACCAACATTTGGATCATCGGTATATGCCTCTATCACTGTGAAGCCTTTTTGTGTTTTCCATTCTACGAAAGGCTGCAGCTGGCTCTGGAACATGGGATCGGCAACAATCACATATTTCACAGGGTATTTGGTGATGGTGTCTCTGTTAGAGTTTTGCTCTTGTTTATAGTTCAGCAGGCTGGCACCAACAGAGTTGAAATAAGGTGCCTGGTTTTTCTTTTTCTCTTCCAGTGTAGTCATCACATCAGCTCCGGTAAAAACCACTTCTGCTTCGATATCAGAATATACCCTTAACATGCCTGTAACGGGATTATACTGAACAGGTGCAATGTCGAGCCTAGCAAGTCTCAGGCCACGCATCACGCCGAGCACCTCTACGCTAACGAGCTCCTGTGGAGCATAAGCATCATGCTGATACGTTGCTTTATTGTACTCAAATGGAACGTAAGAACCATCTTTAGGGGCAGGAGGTTGTGCCGGCATCACCGGAAACTCAATACCCAGTTCTTCCAGGCTATATTCCTGTACGTTAAAGCTGATGATCCTTACCTCAGGAGTGGCTCCGAAGGGGATCTCGATCAACTTCCGCTTCATGGGAAGCTTGGGATCACCGATATTCATTCCTGCGGAATAACCACGAACGGTCAGCTCGCTGAAAATGCCCATTTCGGTATTGATTTTATAAGCCTGGATCAGATCCAGTGAACTGCTGAAACTAAAATTATGATAGGTGTTGGATAGCAGCTCGATATCAGTTTTGCCATTTTCTTTGATCACAATATCCCTGGCGCTGATTCCAAGGACAAAAACCATTGAGAGTATAGCTAAGGCTAGCTTTCGGGTAATAATAGGCGTCATGTTTTTTCTTTTATAGTGGTTGTTAAATACAGATTTAGCGCATCAGAAGCACAAAGGTATATAAAAATCAATGATTACAATAAAGATTCAATATATGTAGTAAGACATATATAAGAGAGATAGGTTGCCTCCCGGGCACGAATAATCAGGCTAGTTTTTGTGACAGGTATTTACGCGATATCCTCCTGGCGGGAAGCCAGGCTGCAAAGTATCCGATTACGAATACGGTGACAAACACGTACAAGAAGTCCATTGCCCTTACCTCAACAGGATAGGCATTGATGATAAAAAAGCCTTCACCCTGCCCCAGTTTGATGATCCCGAATTCCTGTTGTATCCATGAGATCAATCCCCCCAGTACCAGCCCGGCCAGGGCACCGGTAAAAGAGATCAGCAAGCCTTCCAGCAGGAAAATGCGTTTGATAAGGGTGCTTCCGGCCCCCAGGCTGTGTAACACAGCAATATCTTTTTGCTTATCGATGATCAGCATAGAAAGGGAACCGATCACATTGAAAGTGGCGATCATCAAAATGAAGGCCAGGATCAGGAAGATCATCCATTTTTCGGCGTTCATGATCTTATACAAAAGTTCTTCCTGTTCATAGCGATCTTTCACACTGAAACCTTCTCCCAGGAGCGCTTGAATATCCGATTTAACATCCTGCACATCCACCGTCTGATCAATTCCTATTTCCAGTGCTGTTACTTCGTCCTTATATTCGAGCAGTTCGCGGGCAAACCAGATGGGGACCAGCACGATGCTCAGGTCGAAATCCTGCTGTATGGAAAATACCCCGGAGGGGATCACTTTGCCCTGGTTAAAAGGCTGTTCAAGGCCGGGCTTGAAGTCTGCAGTACGGCTGGGCACATAGATTCCTATCGGGTCGACAAAATCTTCCGGTATCACTCCCAGGTGGTATGACACCCCGGCCCCAAAAACACCGCATGCTTTCTGTCCGTATTGCAGGGCATATTCACCGTCGATAATGGCAGAATCAATGGCCGTCATCTGGTTAAATTCCTCGCTCACCCCTTTCATGCGGGCAATATACTGTCGCGGGCCATTCTTCAGGAGTGCAGTTTCTTCAACCACTTCGGTGAGATGAATGACGCCGGAAATCTCACTGATCTTTTCTGCCTGAACCTGTTCCAGCGTAAAGGTTTTACCCTCCCTGACAGTAATTTCCAGGTCGGGATTAAAGGAATTATAGAGTGAAGACACCAGGGATTCAAAGCCATTGAACACAGAAAGTACAACAATAAGAGCCATTGTTCCCACCATGATACCCATCACTGAGATTCCGGATATCACATTGATAATATTGTGTGATTTTCTGGAGATCAGGTAGCGACGTGCTATGTGCAAAGGCAGGTTCACAAATGTCCTATTGAAGCAAACGGTCTATATTTTCGATATAATCAAGCGAATCATCCTGGTAAAACTCCAGGTCGGGTACTGCGCGAAGCTGGTTTCTTATGCGGTTGCCGAGTTTATATTTTATCTCATTCTTATGACCCCGGATCTTCTCCAGCAGGGCCTCTTTTTCTTCCGTCCCGAAAATGCTCAGGTAAACACGTGATATAGCCAGGTCGCGGGTTACGTTGACCTTGGTGACCGTGATCATGGCTCCACCTGAAAAGCTTCCAGCCTCATGCTGGAATATTTCCCCCAGGTCCTTTTGCAGGAGCCTGGAAATACGTTGTTGGCGTTTGGATTCCATGCTTCAAAGATACTGGATTCTGGATACTGGATGCTGGATAGTGGGTAAATTATTCTATTGCAAAACACTTTGAGGAACCATCTTCATATTTTTCAGGTAATACACAAAAGCATTCATTACATGCTTGCCATTGCGTTGTATGGGTATGGTATAAGCAAGTTCAAGCTGTTCAAAGAACGGCCCGTACATGGGCACCGGATCCCTAAAATCACGGCTTACCGTTACATACCATGCATCCATACCCTCGCTAAATCCGCCCCTATCCTGGTTGATCCATGCATATTTGTGTATCCCTTCCAGGCTACCCAAAGCGAGCACATTGAGACCCAGTGGCCTGGCAATGTAATAATCGATGTTGGCTGCCGGAAACCAGCGGTGGCTGATCACCGGGCTTGCCGGATCTATGTTCATCAGTTCTTTTTCCTTTTCAGTGATCCCTTTGAATTCTACCGCCAATTGCCTCCATCCGTACATATCCAGGCTGACATCATTTTCTCCCATGTTTTCCGGACGGTCACCCTGGTCAGTATATAGCATTCCTCCTTTGATCTGCATCACACCCAGTGTTATGACTATCAGTAATAAAGCCAGGGCAGAAAGGGCAAAAGAAGGCAAGAGTTTCGATTTTCCTCTATTCATTCCTGCCTGGCGCAGATAAACTGCCGACATAAAAATAATTGTCGTCCATGCGGGTCCTGTCCAATGTGGAAGGGTATGGCGAAATAGCGAAAAGAAAAGGAACAGCAGGATCAGCGGCAGCGCAACCCAGACCAGGAGTTTCATTTTTCCGGGATCCACAGATAACCGCTTTCTGAAAAAGGCAATGAGGGCAATCACACCCACGATGAAATTAAGCGGGTTATTATAAAGCATCTGTCCACCGAGTTCCGTAAAGAAAAAGTCTCCCCTTAAGCCGGACTCAAATATGCTTACCCTTTCACTCTGGAAGGTGAAACTGATAAAATCATTGCTGAAATTCCATAATAACACCGGAACAAAGAATAGCATTGCTAGCAGGGCAGACAGATAAAGTTCCTTCGTTCTGAACCATGCCCG
>QMPN01000078.1 GCA_003648575.1 Bacteroidota bacterium | reverse complement strand
TTGTTTAACTACATATTAAAGAGAAGCCATGAAAAGATATATTTATATTGCCTTTGTTGTATTGGCCGGTTTCCTTTATTCTTGTAATAAGAGTTCAGATAGTAGTGAGATGTCTCCATCAATAGGAGGGGGTGACGGACCTGGTGTTGGTGGCTCCATGGCCAAATTTACCATTGCCAATGATCATCTTTTTCTAATCAATGAAACTGAATTGTTGATCTACAATATCATCAATGAAGCTTCTCCTGTGGAAGTAGGAAATCTGGAAGTTGAATTTGGAATAGAAACAGTATTTTCCATGGGTTCCAAACTATTTATTGGTTCCGATGACGGAGTTTACATCTATGATATTAGCAATCCTGCCTCCATACTGTATCTGTCACATTATGAGCATATCCGGAGTTGTGATCCGGTAGTTGCAAATGATTCAATTGCATTTTCCACCCTCAACTCCATGAGTTCCTGCCGATGGCAAATGGGAGCCAACCAACTTGATGTGATCGACATACGCAATATTGTTGATCCACAGCTTATATCTTCATATAATATGGAGGACCCTAAAGGACTGGGACTCGATGGGATATACCTTTTTGTATGCAATGGAGCAAGCGGAATGGATATTTATGATATTTCAAATCCCTATAACCTTAATCGTGTAAGCGGTATAACAGGTATTGATTCATACGATGTTATCATCCATAATAATATTCTGGTACTGATTGGAAAAGATGGCCTTTTCCAATACAATTACGATAATATTAACAACCTTGAATTGCTTTCCAATATCCTTTTTTAATGATGAAAAAGCATATTAGTATCTTAGCGTTCCTGCTCATCTTCGTCTGGCTCAATGCCCAGGAAGAAGTGAGCCATGAAAGTCCTGCCAAGGCAAAACACAGTCATCAACTAAAAATTGGTGCATCACTGCAGTATGAATTTAATGGTGGTTACTATAGTAATTATGATTACTATTATTATGACTACTATTATCATTACTCTAGCCGCTCAAGGGCATTGGAAAATTATGACGGCCCTAATACTCAGCTTTTTATAGCATATGAACATAGGTGGAGCTTTGCCACAAGCATGGCCCTGGCCATTGAGCCTAAACTTGGTCTTTCTTTCAGGGAATACCAAACATGTGGCTTTCTGGGGGCAAACTGGAAGTTTTATTGGGTCGACAAGGAAAATTGGAGAATGGGTATTTACCTTTATACAGGATATGAATATGACCAAAGAACCAAGACAGTTTATGTTCCTATGGATGAGGGGATGTATTCCCAGCGCATGGATATTAATTTGAATCAACACGTATTCTCCACCGAATTGGGTTTCATTCCTTTCCAGTTTAATCTACGGAGTGCTCCCCTTGTGATTGAGATGAACCTGAACATCATAGGCCTGCATGTTTTTCGTACAAAAAGCAGCAAGTATGAAACCGGTAATGGTCAGACTGAACGCCTGAAATACTCTGAGGTTGGCGGATATGGCCCTAAGATAGAATTAAAATTTGGCTGGCAGATCAAATAATTATTTACTGAATCAGCATGTATTAAAAAAGCGAAGTGAGACATCACTTCGCTTTTTTATATTATATATGAAACTGTATTAGAAACAATACTTGTTTGCATCGATAAGCCTGTCAGCGATCCTGCGACGTGCATCTTTGACATTCACCGGCTTCACATTCGTTGTAAAAAGATCGATACGTTCAATCATGATTTCTTTCCCTTTAACGCTGTCGGGAAGGGAATTGATGGCATCATGGCCCGCTTTTCTGATTATGGATGCTGCATCATAGATGGTCACATCGAGAATATCACGGTGTTCTTCAGTGTACTTCTCATTAGCGGTTTCATCCAGTTTTTTCACCCTCAACAAGGTTGATTCGGCAGTATAGGTTTGCATGATGGTGTCAGAAATGTTGCAAAGCACTTCCTGCTCGTTGAAAAGATCTTTCTGGAATGCATCGGTAGCAACACCAAGAAGGAATAAAACAGCTTTTTTGTAATTATTAATGCAATGCTGCTTCTCTTCATAACAATACATCTTTGATACTGCTATTTCGGCTTCTTTGTCTGACTCCCTTACTACGTGCCTTGCATATCTGACTACGTCAAATCCGACGCGCAGGGCTTTTTTAATGGTAGTATCAGCCACCAGCAGCCTGTTGATCTCATTGGTCCCTTCAAAGATACGGTTGATCCTTGAATCACGGTAGGCGCGATCCACATCGGTTTCTGACGAGAATCCCATTCCACCAAATATCTGTACAGCTTCATCAACTACATAGTTCAAGGCTTCTGAACCAAAAACTTTCAGTAGCGCAGCTTCGATTGCAAAAGTGCCTATGGCTTCAATGGTAGCCTGGGGTTTCTCTTTACCTTCAGCCATCAGTATGGCAGTAGCATCGTCGATATTCTTACTGACGCGATATACAGCTGATTCAGTAGCGAAAGTGCGAATGACCTGCTCTCCTAACTTGTGCTTGATGGCTCCGAAGTTAGAGATAGGTTGTCCGAATTGCTTTCTTTCATTTCCATATTGTACCGACTGTGTGATAGCCCTTCTGGCTGCGCCAAGTACGGTACCACCCAGTTTTACCCTACCCATGTGAAGGATGTTCAGAGCGATCCTGAATCCACCGCCACGTTTTCCAAGCAGGTTCTCTACCGGAACTTTTACATCGTTGTAGAAGATCTGTACTGTGGATGAGCCTTTGATCCCCATTTTTCTCTCTTCAGCGTTGATCACCACGCCTGGCCAGTTCTTCTCTACGATGAATGCACTGTAAACCCTGTCGTTATCGATCTTGGCAAAAACAGTCTGTATATCTGCAAAACCACCGTTGGTGATCCACATCTTTTGTCCGTTCAGGATGTAATGTTTTCCATCTTCTGAAAGCACTGCCTTGGTTTTTCCGGAGTTGGCGTCGGAACCGGCGTTCGGTTCTGTCAAACAGTATGCTGCAGCCCATTCTCCTGATGCCAGTTTAGGCAAGTAGTGTTCTTTCTGCTCTTTAGTACCGTAATACAGGATTGGAAGTGTACCGATCCCGGTATGCGCTGAATAGGCTACAGAAAAGGAATATCCGGCTCCCATAGCATCGCTGGCAAGCATAGAGGTTACAAAATCCTGATTAAATCCTTCATATTCTTCAGGAAGGGAAATCCCAAGCAGCCCGAGTTCACCCGCTTTATAGATGAGATTGCGCATCAGGCCTTCTTCCTGTCTGTCGATACGGTCCAGGTTTGGGAAGACCTCAGCCTCGAGAAAGCCTTCACAAGTCTCAATGATCATTTGTTGTTCTTCATTCAATTCTTCCGGAATGAAAACATCTTCGGCAGCTGTTTCCTTGATCAGAAATTCACCGCCACTTTCAATTTTTTCTTTGTCCATACTTATCTCAATTTAGCGCTGCAAAGATATGAATAGCAGCAAACAATTAAAAGAAAGATGGCCAATATCCAGTATTCGCCATCTTTAAAGCATTAGGGTGTAATGCTTTATACTATTTTCCTTTAGCAGATGCCGGTGGCTTGCTGATCTTCACCTTCATCTCGTCTTTCTTCTCGTCATAGTCGAGGTAGACGGTATCATTTTCTTTCAACTTATGTTTGATGAACTCTTCAGCAAGCACATCTTCGACATACTTCTGTATGGCTCTTTTCAGCGGCCTGGCACCAAACTGCGGATCCCAGCCTTTCTCTACGATATGATCCTTGGCTTTCTTGCTAATTTTGATCTTATATCCCAGTCCGTGGATGCGTTCATACAGTAGCTTAAGCTCAATATCAATGATCTTATGGATATCTTCTTTCTCGAGGTTCTCGAAGATGACCACATCATCGATCCTGTTCAGGAATTCCGGTGCAAAGGATTTCTTGAGGGCATTTTCTATGACGCCCTTCGCAAAAGATGATTTGCTTGATTTCTTTGAATCAGTAGAGAAACCAACACCCTGTCCGAAATCTTTCAACTGCCTTGATCCAATATTGGAGGTCATGATGATAATGGTATTCTTAAAGTCGACCTTGCGTCCCAGGCTGTCGGTGAGCACGCCGTCATCCAGTACCTGCAGCAGCAGGTGGAAAACATCGGGGTGTGCTTTTTCTATCTCATCGAGCAGAATGATGGAGTAGGGCTTCCTTCTGACTTTTTCTGTCAGCTGTCCGCCTTCTTCATATCCAACATATCCCGGAGGGGCACCTACAAGTCTGGAAACAGCAAATTTTTCCATATATTCGCTCATGTCGATCCTTACCAGTGCCTCTTCTGTATCAAAAAGATATTTTGCCAGTACTTTGGCCAGATGTGTTTTACCAACACCTGTCGGACCCAGGAAAATAAAGGTTCCGATAGGCTTGTCCGGATCCTTCAGGCCGGCCCTGTTCCTTCGGATGGCTTTTACAACCTTGGTAATAGCCTCCGGCTGGCCGATTACAGAGCCTCCCATATCATTTTCCATGTTCAGTAAGCGGTCGCTCTCGTTGGTAGCAATTCGCTGTACCGGAATGCCGGTCATCATGGCAATAACCTCAGCAACGTTCTCTTCATCTACCGTTTCGCGATGGATCTGGGATTCTTCCTCCCAGGTCTTCTTGGCCTTATCGAGCTCAATATTGAGGCTGCGTTCAGAATCACGGTATTCGGCTGCTTCTTCAAACTTCTGACTGTTGATGGCCAGGGTTTTCTTGGCTTTAACTTCTTCTATGCGGTTCTCAATGTCGATGATCTCTGCAGGTACATGGATATTGGTAATATGCACGCGTGAACCTGCTTCATCCATGGCATCGATCGCCTTATCCGGCAGATATCGATCACTCATATACCTGTTTGTAAGGTGGACACAGGCTTTGAGGGCATCATCGGTATATTTTACCAGGTGATGGTCTTCGTATTTTTCTTTAATGTTGTTGAGTATCTCGATGGTCTGCTCAGGAGTAGTAGGATCTACCAGCACCTTTTGGAATCTGCGCTCCAGGGCACCGTCTTTTTCGATGTATTGCCTGTATTCGTCGAGGGTGGTGGCACCGATACATTGCAGATCACCCCTTGACAGAGCAGGTTTGAACATATTGGATGCATCCAGGGAACCGGATGCATTACCGGCACCTACGATCGTATGTATTTCATCAATAAACAGGATGATATCAGGGTTCTTTTCCAGTTCGTTCAGCACGGCTTTCATCCTTTCTTCGAACTGACCACGGTATTTGGTCCCTGCCACCAGTGATGCCAGGTCAAGGGTAATGATACGTTTCCCGAAAAGGGCACGCGACACCTTTCTTTCCACGATACGGCTTGCCAGCCCCTCAGCGATGGCTGACTTACCCACTCCGGGTTCACCGATCAGGATGGGGTTATTCTTTTTTCTCCGGCTCAGTATCTGGGCAATACGCTCCAGTTCATTCTTTCTGCCTACAAGGGGGTCCAGCCTGCCTTCTTCGGCAGCATGTGTAACATCGCGGCCGAAATTATCCAGTACAGGTGTTTTTGACTTGGAATCAGAGATCTTCTTGACATTTCCGCCAAATCCGCGGCCACCTTCATCCATCTCGTCATCAGGAGCATCCTCGGAAAGCTCATCTACAGGCTCCACACGAGGTGAATCCTTGTCGCGGGTGGTGATGGTCTTAAGTTCATCCTTTACCATGCCATATTCAACACCATATTTCTTGAAGGTGCGGCTCACAAGGTTATCCTCGTCCTTTAATATGGACAGCAGCAAGTGTTCGGTGCCTATAAGCTCGCTTTTAAACAGCTTGGCTTCCAGGTATGTGATCTTCAATGCACGCTCCGCCTGCTTTACCAGGGGTATATTGTCAGGTTTATTTTCCTTATTTTCAGGATTGGCAATAGATTTTTCAATGGTTTTTCGCATCAGCGGGAGGTCCAGGCCAAAGTAAAGCATGATCTGCACAGCCATCCCTTCTCCTTCACGCAGAATCCCGAGCAACAAATGCTCAAGCCCAATATAATCATTACCCAGCCTCATTGCTTCTTCCCGGCTGTAAGTCAGCACGTCTTTTACTCTTTGAGAAAACTTCGCTTCCATTTTGATAATTAGCTGTTATTACTGTATTTCCTGAGCTTTTAACAATTAACACCATGCTGTGGTTCACTGCTAAAAGCAAATAATGACCGAACTTAAATAAAATAATCGAAATGCGGCCTAATTACGGAATCAAAGATACTCACAGCAGTACTGAAATGAGGCTTTGAAACACATATACTTATCAACAGGAATCTGTTAAAAATAATGCCTCCCAAAACCATCACTAATTCCCGAATTTTCACTACTTTCGTGGCTCTTAGAGTGAATTGAATTTTTGGAGAAGAAAAATAAATTTTGAGGACAATGCGTGAAGGAGAAAAAATAGTAAAAGTTAACATAGAACAGCAAATGAAAGCGGCCTACATCGACTATTCGATGTCGGTGATTGTTTCAAGGGCCCTGCCGGATGTAAGGGACGGCCTTAAGCCTGTTCACAGAAGGGTTCTGTACGGTATGCTCGACCTGGGTGTGCTTTCCAACAGGGCTTATAAAAAGTCTGCCAGGATCGTAGGAGAGGTGCTTGGAAAGTACCATCCACATGGCGACAGCTCCGTATACGATGCCATGGTAAGGATGGCCCAGGACTGGTCATTGCGCTATCCATTGGTCGACGGACAGGGTAACTTTGGTTCTATCGATGGCGACAGCCCGGCGGCCATGCGTTATACAGAAGCAAGAATGAAGAAGATCGCCGAAGAAATGGTGGGCGATCTGGATAAAAATACTGTTGATTTTCAATTGAACTTCGACGACTCCCTGGAAGAACCTACCGTTATGCCGGCAGCGATACCAAACCTCCTGCTAAACGGAGCATCAGGTATAGCCGTGGGGATGGCCACTAATATGGCTCCTCACAACCTGACACAATGCATAAATGGTATTATCGAATACATTGATAATAACGATATTACCATACCTGAGTTAATGGAACACATTCAGGCTCCCGATTTCCCGACAGGAGGTATTATTTATGGGTATGAAGGTGTAAAAGATGCCTTTGAGACTGGCAGGGGAAGGATCGTGATAAGGGGAGAGGCTACCATCGAAGATATGCCCAATGGGAGGGAGAGGATCCTGGTAACTTCCATCCCTTACCAGGTGAATAAGTCGGATATGATCAAAAAGACTGCCGACCTGGTCAATGACAAGAAGATTGAAGGGATCAGCGATATACGTGATGAATCTGACAGGAACGGGATGCGCATCGTATATGAACTCAAAAAAGGAGTGATCACCAATGTTGTATTGAACAAGCTCTATCAATACACTGCTCTTCAGACTTCCTTCAGCGTAAACAACATTGCCCTCGTGAAGGGACGTCCTATGTTGCTGAACCTGAAAGACATGATCAAGTATTATGTCGAGCACAGGCACGAAGTGCTGATCAGGAAAACAAAATATGAGCTGGAACAGGCTGAAAAGAGGGCCCACATTCTCGAAGGCTTGCTTATTGCACTGGATAACCTGGATGAGGTGATCTCACTTATCAGGGCCTCCAGAACGCCTGAGGACGCCCGTGAAGGACTGATAAAGAAATTTAATTTGAGTGATGTACAGGCCAGGGCCATTCTTGATATGCGCCTGCAGAAGCTGACCGGCCTGGAAAGAAATAAGATCAAAGATGAACATGCCGAGCTCATGAAAACCATTGCTCAATTGAACGAAGTTCTTGACAGTGAAGACATGAGGATGATTATCCTAAAGGAGAATCTGGTCGAGGTAAGGGAGAAATACGGCGATGAGAGGAAAACGCAGATCGAATATTCTGCCGATGACTTCCGCATCGAAGATACCATCCCTGATGAAGAGGTCGTGATCACCATTTCACACATGGGTTATATCAAGCGTACCAAGTTGACTGAATACAGGCGGCAGAACAGGGGAGGGCGCGGTGCCAAAGGAAGCACCATCCGTAATGAGGACTTCCTGGAATACCTCTTTGTGGCTACCAACCATAACTATATGCTCTTCTTTACAGAAAGGGGTAAGGTGTTCTGGCTGAGGGTGTTTGAAATACCTGAAGGGACACGTACCTCTAAGGGAAGGGCCATTCAGAATATGATCAATATTGATCCTGCAGACAAGGTCAGGGCCTTTATTAATGTAAAAGACCTGAAGGATACTGAATACATCAATAACAATTTTATTATCCTGTGCACCCGCAAGGGAACTATAAAGAAAACTTCACTTGAATTATACAGCCGTCCAAGGCAGAACGGGATCAATGCCATTACCATCAATGAAGGTGATCAGTTGCTGGAAGCACGCATGACAACGGGTCATAGTGAGGTGATGATGGCCTTACGTTCAGGAAGAGCTATCCGCTTCAATGAGAGCAATGTACGCCCTATGGGCCGTAATGCTGCAGGAGTAAGGGGTATCAAGCTCACCGATCAGAAAAAAGACGAAGTCATCGGAATGATCTGCATCTCAGAAGAAGGCTACGATGTGCTTGTAGTTTCTGAAAATGGATACGGCAAACGATCCAGTGTGGATGATTACAGGATCACCAACCGTGGCGGAAAAGGGGTGAAGACCATTAATATTACCGATAAGACAGGTCAACTCATTGCCATTAAAGATGTTACGGATAATGACGACCTGATGATCATTAACAAATCGGGATTGATCATCCGTATGGCAGTAGAAAGCCTGCGCGTGATGGGCCGGGCAACACAAGGAGTCAGGCTGATCAATCTCAGGGATGACGATTCCATTGCTGCCGTAGCAAAAGTTGAGGTGCTGGAAGGTGAGGAGGATGATGAGCTGCTCGAAAATGGAGAAATGGAAGGGGAGACTTTAGAAAATGATTCTCCTGAAGCAGAGGAAGATAAGCCATCCGATAAGACAGATGAATAAAACTTGGCAAGAAATTTGTTTTTGTACAGGTGTAATTTATAATTTTGTCGCATTGACTAAAACCAAAAAATGATATTATGAAGAAATTGATCATGCTGCTCCTTGCAGCTTTCATCGTAACGGGTATTCATGCACAGAATGCAAAACGTACCAGTGCATTTAACTACTTTAAAAACGGTAAACTTGACAAAGCCAAGGAATACATCGATCCTTGTATTACCAATGAAAAGACCATGGGTGTTGCTAAAACCTGGTACTACCGTGGTAATATTTACCTGCAGATCGCATTAACAAGCAATCCTGAGTATCAGGCGCTGGATTCAAATGCACTTGAAGTAGCTTATGAATCATATAAAAAGTGTGCTGAACTGGACACCAAGGGTGAGTATACCACTGATGTGAACCATAATTTCAGGGTGATCGCATCCAACTTTTTCAATAAAGGGGTGGCCTTATACAATGAATCCGAGTATATTAAGGCTGCGGAAAGCTTCATGAACACCTATACAATTTCTCTTAGCATGGGGGTTGTGGATACGCTGGCATTGACGAACGTAGCCCTGGCGTATGAGGTCGCTGAAGATTATGACAAGGCGGTTGAAAGCTATAACGCATTGCTGGAGATAGGATACACAGAGCCTATGGTTTATAATGCGCTTGCTTCCATTTATCTTAATGTAAAACTCGATACGCTGCAATCAGAGAAATATGTGGATGAAGGCCGTGCCATACATCCTGATGATTACCAGCTTCTTATTGCCGAAACAAACCTGAACCTTGCCAGGGGAGAGAATGAGAAGGCACTTGCCAACCTTAGTAAAGCGCTGGAAACCGATCCTGAGAATAAAACCATATGGTTTGCGCTCGGCACCAACTACGAGAATGTAGGTAAGCTGGAAGAAGCTGAGAAGGCATATATGAAATGTATTGAGATTGATCCGGCTTATGCTGATGCTTATTATAACCTGGGAGCCATGTTCAACAACCAGGCTGCCGAGATCATCGAGATAGCCAATGAGCTTCCGCTGGACGCTGTAGAAGAATATGATACTGAGAAAGCGAAAGCTGATGCATTACTGGAAAAGGCACTGCCTTATCTGGAAAAATCAGACAAACTCAATCCTGACAACATACCAACACTTCAAACGCTGAAGCAGATCTATACCATCCTGAACCAGATGGATAAGCTGAAAGAAGTGAATGACAGGATCAAGAATTTATAATACCCCTCTGTCCCGCAAAAGCGGTACATCTCCCCTGAAAATCAGGGGAGCTTAATAGGAAACCTCGCGGCAAGCCACGAGGAATATTTAAATTTAAACATTACACTTTACAGTATACAGTGTACATTTTAAACTGCAAAGTATAAGTCTAAAGGGGAGTGGTCGAACAGATTGCTCCCTTTCTTATCACACTTCTATTTATCATAATATATATTATAGGCTATTTATTTATAAATTAATTTGTCCCAATTATCGATAAATTTTTTGCGTTTACGATTGTAGTACATATGATCTTCTACATTATTATAAATGAAATCATAAAACTTTCTCACCACTGATTTCGCACTATAGCAAATTACATTTGCATTTGTGGTTTTTATACCATCTTTTATTGTATAAGATTTATCGATGTTTCTTAACGGAAATGAGAATTTTTCCAATCGTATGTTTAAGGTTTCGATAAACTGATCAGATCCTGACAACAGCTTAACTCTTAAAGTTGCTCCATCCAGATATACTGATCCATCACCGTCAAATAATCCTCTAACAAAATGTCTGAAGAATAAATCTGGAATCTCAGGAAAGATCATATTCAAACTCTTATTCGGTGTAACACCCAGTTTGATTAAGTCATTAGTAAGATCATTATTTCCAATACTAAAATAATATAATTCACCTGAGGTTACATTTTTAATTTTCTGCCGTTTCCTATATCTAACAGTTGCATCACAATCTATCATATTAAGAAACTTTTCTACCAATTCTTTATCTTTTTGTCCAAAAGATAGAGTTCCTAATTCATAACCGGATCTATCTTTTCGTATGTGTAAATTCCCATCTGTATAAATTAGGCCTAAGACATAAGCCATTTCTTCAGACCAAACCTTAAAGAAATTCTCATTATATCTTATTTTTTGAAATACAATTTCTTCTTCATTTCCGAAACTGTCGGTTTTGGTAGTTTTGATTTTACCTTTATCTAAAGCTAAGGTGCGTGCTTCAGTTTTGGATCTTGCTTCGATTCCAAATCTTTTAAGCTTATAATGAACATTAACACGAGTACACCCAGCGAGTTTACCTATGTCGGTTAGCGACATTTCCTTATCGATATATAATTCAATTAATTTCTCCTTGGTTAAAAAACCTTCTGCTACTCCCCTTTTATGTCTAGGATGTTTTTTGTGCTTTTCTTCTGTATTTCGGTATCCATCCTACTAAGCAGGTCTTGGTTAATCCAGAAAATATTCTATTGATATTTTTTTGAAGTGCAGACTACAGTTCCAGATTCTGAGGTAATAACTCATC
>QMPN01000077.1 GCA_003648575.1 Bacteroidota bacterium | reverse complement strand
TCACAATTTGCCCAATGCCGGTACTTCCATCCCCGAAGTCCCATTCCCAATCAGTGAAGGTGATAGTATCGGGTGAGCCAGTGAATTCAACCAAACTGCCCAGGCAACTTGGTGTCGGGTCAATGGTAAAGTCAACAGAAACATCGATGACCACTCGTTGGTGTATGGTGGTATCTGTACATCCGTTGCCGTTTGTGGTTACCAGCATTACATCATAGATTCCGGCACCGGCGAATATATTGCTTACATTCTGTCCGCTGGCAATATTGCCATCGTCAAAATCCCAGTCCCAGCTGATGATATCGGTTGATCCTGTTCCATTGAAATAGACTGTTTCCAGGCTACAGCTGGTATCATTTGGCATCATAGTGAAATCCGAAGTAGGCAGTGAATCAATCCTGACCGAATACATGAGTGTATCCATACAGGAATTATTATTGAGCACATAGAGGTATACATCGTAGTCACCGAAAGTGGCATAGGTATGGTTTACGACCTGTCCGCTTGCTGTATTCCCGTCGCCGAAGTCCCAATCCCAATCAGTGATCGTGGTGGTACTGCCGCTTCCATCAAATGTCATTTCAGTATTCAGGCAAACGGTGTCGCTAGGCATGATCGTGAAAGAAGCACCCGGCAATTCGTGTACCTCAATGGTCTGGAAGATGGTATCGGTACATCCATCAGTATTGGTTACTACCAGTCTGATATCATAGAATCCCGCAGCTGACCATGCATAAATTACGTTTTGTCCTGTTGTTGTATTTCCATCATCGAAATCCCATTCCCAGAGGTTTATGGTTGTTGTGGAATTAGCATCCAAACTAAGCGGTTCATTCACACAGATCGAATCAGGTGGTGTGATGGTAAAGCTTGCTTCAGGTCCGTCGAACACGGTCAGGTCCATGAATGAAGTATCGTTGCCGCAGGGTATCCTGGCCAGAGCAATGAGCCCCAGTTGAACGACTGTTCCTTCTTCACCCGGAGCTGGAGTATAGATAGGATGCAGCAGGGTAGGATCATCAAAGGTTCCCAATCCGCCAATCCAGCGCAATGAGTCATAAGCATTGGCCGTGGCAAGCATTGTAGAGGTTGTGAAATCGAAGCTGTAATATTCGCAAATGCTTTCATCGCTACCGGCATCAGCAAAGGCAGGTTCCTGTACGATATGAGTTTTAATTACAGTATCGGAACAAACTACCAGCCTGATGTCGAAGGTATCGAAAGTGGCATAGAGATGGGTCACAATTTGCCCAATGTCGGTACTTCCATCACCAAAGTCCCATTCCCAATCAGTGAAGGTGATAGTATCGGGTGAGCCAGTGAATTCGACCAAATTGCCCAGGCAACTTGGTGTCGGGTCGATGGTGAAGTCAACAGAAACATCAATGACCACACGCTGGTGGATGGTAGTGTCTGTACAACCATTCCCATTGGTCACGACCAGCATCACATCATAGATTCCGGCACCGGCGAATATATTGCTTACATTCTGTCCGCTGGCAATATTGCCATCGTCAAAATCCCAGTCCCAGCTGGCGATATCGCTTGATCCTGTTCCGTTAAAATAGACTGTTTCCAGGCTACAGCTGGTGTCATTGGGCATCATGCTGAAATCGGAGGTAGGCAGGGAGTCGATCCTGACGGAATACATGACAGTATCGGTACAGGAATTTTCATTGAGCACGAAAAGGTATACATCATAGTCGCCTGAAGCGGCATAGGTATGAACTACATTTTGCCCGCTGGCGGTATTTCCGTCACCGAAGTCCCAGTCCCAGTCGGTAATAATCGTAGAACTGGTGGCATCGAAGTCCATCTCGGTGTTCAGGCAAACGGTATCATTTGGCAGTATGGTGAAGTCAGCATCCGGCAGCACATGGATTTCCAATGTATAGATCACTGTATCAACGCATGCAGAGTCATTTATTACGGTCAGCATAACATCGAAGAAGCCATCAAGAGCATAAGCATGGCTAACATTCTGGCCGACATCGGTATTTCCATCACCAAAGTCCCAGTTCCATGTATTTATGTTGGTTGTGCTTGTTCCGAAGAAGTCTATCATTTCGCCCACACAGAGTGAATCAACAGGCACAAAAGTGAAATCTGCTTCCGGTCCGTCGAAAATAGAGAGAACCATGCTGGATGTATCATTCCCACAGGGTCCTTTTCCGTATACGATGAGTGTTAAAGTAACATCACCAAGTTCTCCCACTGCCGGCGTATAAATGGGCCATAAAAGCGACGAATCACTAAAATTTCCAAGTCCGCCAATCCACATCAGCGAATCTCCGCTGGTAGTATCCGGCAAAGTAGCAGATGTTGAAAAATCGAAAGGATAATGTTCACAGATGTTCTCATCTGATCCGGCATCTGCCTGGCAGGTTTCAACCACTTCATGCAGATAGTTGGTGTCCTTGCTACAAACGCTCAGGTTAACCGTATAGGTTCCGGAATTGGGATAAATATGCCATACATTTTTACCAGTATCCTGAGGCGTAGCATCTCCGAAATCCCAAATCCAGTCGGCATAGGTAACCGCATCTCCTAATCCGGTAAAAAAGACCGTATCATTTTCACAACTTGGTGAGGGAACTTTGGAGAGATAGATAAGGGGATCTGTGATCACCCGTGTATAGATGACCGTATCAGAGCATCCCATATTACTAATGGCGACAAGTCGGATGTCATAGGATCCCGGGCTGGCGTACTGATGAGTCACGATCTGTCCGGTGCCAGTAGTAGCGTCGCCGAAATCCCATTCCCAGGTAGTGATGGTAATATCTGCACTGGCGGTGAAGGTGATATCAGACAGGATACAAGCAGTATCGATGGGTGTAGTCATAAAATCTGCCGTAGGGACAGTATCTATGGTAAGAACCATATAATTAGTGTCATTACCACAAGGGCCGGAACCATATGCAATTAGTCCCAGGGTAATGGGACCCAATTCGGTAGGATCAGCGTAATATATCGGGCGAAGGGAATCGGGTTCCACAAAGGTTCCTATTCCTCCAAACCACCATACTGAATCAGCGCTGATGGTATCTGGTTGATTTGTTGAGAAGTTAAAATCCCAAAAGCCACCCTGGCAAATTGATTCGTCAGAACCGGCATCGGCACCGGTGGCCGGTATTACAGTAAGGTTTACGGTATCCGTGTCGAAGCAGGTAACATTCCATACCTCAACGATGTAGGTACCGCTTGTGTTTGGGGTAATGATTTGTGTAGTTTCTCCGGTATTCCACAGGTAACTGTCAAAGCCCGGGCCTGCATCGAATATGGCAGTGTTAAAACCGGTCCAGCAAATTGACGTATCCGGGCCAAGGTCGGTATTTGGCCTGTCGACTACGTAAATGATCACGGTATCGCGGTCAAAATTCCCTACAGTATCATACACCTGTACCCAGTAGAGTGTGCTGTCGGTAGGGCTTACAGGGTCGACCGGGTCAAACTCAGTCGGACCATGGCTCCAGACCACATTCTGGTTGTTTGAGCAGAATAACTGTACCTCATCCAGTCCCCAGGTATCCCATCCTTCACCACTGGTAGTGCTCTGGTAAAACTGAAACTTTGTTGCAGTGCTCACAGCAGCAGCAGGGATCACGCAAGCGTACTCATGCCACCAGAAAATGCTGTTGGTATCCCAACGCAGAGGAGTGTGTCCTCCACCCCAGGTTGGTATCGGTCTCCATTCACCCCCACTTCCAGGAATTGTGGTTACAAATGGAGGATCGGCGTTGCTGGGACCTACCGGAAACTGATCAACACCCGGGAAATCGATCCAGTTGGCTCCATCATCAATAGAATAAGCCAAATGGACTCCTTCAGCGGTGTTATCCGGGTCTTCACAGGGGGAACCGACACCACCTCCTGCTCCTACAGCCCGGCCATAACGCATCCAGAAGCGCACCTGGCAGTTCCCGATGGTAATATCGAAAGAGTCTGTAATAATTCCTCTGTAACTGGATGCTGTTGCCCCCACCCACATGTACCTGTCTTCTGGCCCGGGTCCTGGTGCCACTTCCTGGATGTCAGGATTAAAATCCATACAACTGAAAGCGGGAAATGAAGGGTTGGCTGAAGCTTCACTCCATCCCGCGCCTAAACCATCTTCGAAGCTGTTATTCAAAAATACATCACAGGAGCCAATAGATTTTAGGTAAACTGAGTCACCTCTGCAAATGATCGTATCGGCGGAAGGACGGGTAATGGAGATGGTGCAATCCTGTGCATGTACGCTTGTAAAGAGGGTCAGAAATGCAGCCGTGAATATATGGCGGAGTATCTTTTTTGTCATGGTCAGGGCTTGATGAATGAAAGATAAAATAAGCTGTGTTCGAGTTGTTATAGTTAAAAATATCGGCCCCATCTTCAGGATAAAAAGCCGCATTTACTTACAAATATACACCTTAGGTATAAAAATTAAAATTAAATATATTATTAAGATTCTTTCTATTTAAGTTTGTATTGCATAGTTTTAGAAAAGAATACATAGGGACAATACGTTTTTTCATATTAAATTAGCACTAATATTCAAGTTCTTCATTAAGACTGTGAAACATATGAAACGTTGTCTTCATCTGATGGTAATCCTGATAATATTCACTTCGTGTGATCAGGTCATTTTTACTGAACCCCAACCCAGGAAAGTAAAGGAGTTGATTGAAATACCTCAAATTCTTCATGGCACTTACCTGGATCAGGATGGGGATACCATGTATGTCGATCAGGGATCTTTTTCTTATTCTTCATCGGAATACGGAGGCCTAAGGAATGTTTTTCTGTCTGATTCTGCAGTGTTGAAACAGTACAAGGATCAATACTATTACAATGCTTCCGTTGTGGTGATGGAAGAGCGATTCTGGTTAAGTTATATCATCTATCTGAGAGATGGCGGGTCAGGATTTGACCTGTATGCCATGGATCCGGATGACATCGTTAAGCTGGCCAAGCTCCAGGAGATCAGCTCTAAGATCAGGGACATTGAAGATGGAGAACAGAAATACTACCTCTTCGATCCCAAGAAGAAAGATTATAAAAAAATCATCTCCGATACGATATTCACGAAGATGATCTCATTTAGGAAGATTGGTTTCGGGAAGTAAATTCCAAAACGTATTAAGCAGCTCACCCCCTATCCCCCTCTCCTCGAGGAGAGGGGGGAATGAGGGAGGGGGCCATTCTTATTTTTGATTCGGTTCAGCCCTCGGATCCTTTTCCTGTACGGGTTTTGCCTTATATGTAATGTGCTCATTATGCGGAACTCCCACCTTTAAGCCCATATCTGCTGACTTGCCAAAGAGTTCGGGGTGCATATACAAGCCTTTTTCGACTGATCCCTTATCAACTTCCACTTTTACACGATTTTCCTGTGCCCAGGCATCATTACGCACACCTGTAACCTGCCAGCTCACTTTCACATTGGGCTTATCGGTTTGTATGGTGAAGCTGTTGCCGGAGATCTCGTCCATGATGATGGCCTGTGCAAAAGTTCCGATCACGGTAAGCTGATACCTGAAATCGATATTTAGCGCATCGAAATAGGCGGGAAGCTCAACATTGGCCATTCCTGAGGCGTCAGTGGTCACATTGCCATTATATATATTCATCATATCCGGGCTTTCCACGAAGCTGTGCACCAGGTATTTATTGGCAGGGTCCTGTGGGTGATCGATTTTGAAAGTTCCGCCAGATTTAGAGAGAGTGCCCGAAATATGTACATCACCAGAGAACCAGCCAGCATAGTTATTGGTTGCTGAACCATTATCATCACCATATATAGCCGTACTGTAGCTGGAGCCGGATTGTCCCAATCCGACACCATAAACGCCATAATTATTATTGGTTCCGCCACCACCTTCACCATAAATACCTTCATTAAACAGAGAGGTTGTTGAGTAAGCGTGACCGGCAACACCCTGGGATATATCACAGGTATGGTTTTCTGAAAAACCCCATACGGCCGGCGCCACTGTTTGTCCTGTGCTATACATGTTGCCGATAGCTTCGGCCAATACTCCTGCTGAATTTTCGTATTCTACATGTAATTTGACCAATGGATCGAGAGGGCCTATCCCTACATTATTTCCTTTCCATGCCATAGTTTGGGCCTCGCTTTCATACAGAAAAACTGCCTGCGAGGGCGGGTTCCAATATAAATAGGCCATGTCAGCATTGTTTTCTTTCATCCAGAGACCTGTGTTGCCGGGGGAATCAGCCTGATAATATGACTGGGAGCTGGTAATCAGTACATTGGCAGGGCCTCCGGCACCATCAACATGGAGGTGTTCAATGGGAGAATCATGCCCGATCGCTACATATCCGGTATTGAAATAAATATCCGGTCCGTTGGGTAACCAGGGGCTGCTTCCGCCACCACCTGCACTGCCTGCATAAAAGGCGAAAGGTACCGTAGCCAGTTTGCTTATACCCATATCAATGAATGAGTTACCACCACTGGGGTCGATCTCTGTCTGTACATAAAAGTCGCCATGTGCCCAATTGATGGCAGCAAAGTTTCCACTTAATACGCTCCCATCACCGATCATCAGGTGGAAGAGGCCATAGGAATTGGTTACCGGTGTATGCTTTTCAGAATATACCGAGAATCCGGGCAGTGGGCCTTCCCATACCGTAAGCCGTAAGCTAATTACCGAATTGGCAATAGGGTCACCTGCCCCGTTGCGTGCCATGCCCTGGTAATCGATCATTTGCGGAACCTGTCCGCTTGCGAGCAGTCCTATTGTTATACCTGCTGCGAATAATAATAGTCTCAATTTTTTCATGATTATAGTTTTTTTGTTAATTCCTTATTAATTTGAATGATTTAAACTCATTCGCATTTCCTGATCCTATCCTGAGCATAAGGTTATATATGCCAGGAGCCAGGCTTCCGAGCTCAATGGTCTCCCTATAGGAGCTGTAGCCCGATAGTTTCTGACTCAGAATAGCTTTTCCACTATAGTCGTAGAGGGTGTAACGGATCTCAGTGCTTTGTTCGAAGTTCGCATCGAGGCGGACAAAGTCTTTGCATGGATTGGGATACAGCAGGATCTCGAAGTTTTCTTCGATCTCCTTAACAGATACCAATTGGTCATCGAATTGCTGGAATCCCGAGCAAAGGATGACGATTGGTTGGTAGGTTGTTGCCTCAGGCTCGGCCTGGCCTATCGTCCAGGCGAGTTGTACGGCAGCCGTTTCGTAATTGTCACCCCCTGAACAGAACACATGTCTCGGAATCTCCTGGGAGAAGCCGGTGTAAGCCATAGAAATAACAATTACCATGAACAATGGTCTTAAATGTTTCATAATAATTTAAGTTTTGTTATTGGATCAAGTCGTGATCTGGCAAGATCTCAATGTACTAAGGCCCGTCTAACCTTATTATTGAGATGGGATAAATATACAAAGAAAGAGAGTGCAATGCAAGTATTTTTGATACATAGTATTACGTATTATGTACTAGGTATTATGACGCTTTGGATAAGTGTTTTCTGTGAGGGGAAAAGTATGGAGCGATAAATCACAACATGCTATACCTGATACCTGATACTTTGTACCTGATACGATAAATATTATATCTTTATCCAACAATCAAACGCATTGACTACCGAAGAAAAACATAAACATAGCCTTGATCCTACCCGCTGGGTGAAAGAGCATGGGGATTACCTCTTCTCCTATGCCCTGTCGAGGATCAGCAAAAAAGAAGTGGCCGAGGACCTGGTTCAGGAAAGCCTTTTATCGGCCTACCAGGCACGTGATAAGTTCAGGGGCGGAAGCTCAGAGCGCACCTGGCTGATCTCCATACTGAAAAGAAAGGTGATTGATTATTACCGCAAGCAGTCGAGGAACCCCGAGTCACTTACCGATCCGTTTATGATACCTTTCCATCAGGGTGGTGCTGCTGACGGAACATGGATCAGCGAGCATGCACCTGCATCCTGGGATGAGGAAATATTGCAGGATGATGAGGGGGTCCTGATGGAAGTGCTGCAATATTGTATCTCATTGCTGGCTCCTAAAATGGCCGCCACCTTTAGCATGAAGACCCTTGATGATATCTCCACAGAAGATATTTGTAAGGAATTGGGAATATCGGAGTCAAACCTATGGGTGCTCCTCCACAGGGCACGCCTTCAACTGCGTGAATGCGTTGAAAATAAATGGTTTAAAGAATTGTGATGAACGAGAAAACAAAAATATGGATGAACAAGGCTATGCATAGCGTGATGTTGTCGTGCGACAGAGCCACATTCTTTATTACCAAGAAAGAATATGTTAAGCTTTCCTGTAAAGAAAACCTTCAGCTAAAAATGCACCTGATGGGCTGCAAGTTGTGTCGTTCATTTAATGAGCAGAATGCGATCCTGTCTGAAAAGATCGAGACACTGAAACATGATTCACCTCCTGCTGAACTTTCATCTGAAAAGAAAGTTGAGATACAGGAAACATTAGATAAAACCATCTAACCTATCCCTCCTCATTCACTTCGTTCAATCGTCGGGATGACAAATTCCGTTTATAAGCGAAAATTGTCATCCTGAGGAGTGAGTATTACGAGCGACGAAGGAAGGGTTTCAATATTCATTTCCGCAAGAATCTCTTCAGCCTTTGTAAGGTCGGGATGTTATGTCCGTCTAAACCGGCAACGAAACAAAATTTAAAAACTTAAAACTTTTAACGATGAACGAAAAAAGAAATCACACTAAACATGCTGCAGTTATTTCAGGAACCCTAGTAAGCGCCCTGGTAGCCGGAATAGCAGCGAATGATGCAAACGCTACTGATCTTTTCGAATTTTCAGAACTGGGAACAGGATATGAGCTCAGGAACGACCTGCTTGAATTGAATATGGTAGAACAGGCTCTTGCCACCAACACTGTCAGGGCTAAAGTATGGGAAGATAAATGTGGCGAAGGGAAATGTGGCGAAGGGAAATGCGGAGAAGAGAAGAAAAAAGAAGTGAAGAAGGAAGAAAAGAAAGAAGTAAAAGAAGGCGAAGCCACAAAGGCTGCAGCAGTTACACCGGCGAAAGAAGCTGAGGCAGAAACAGAGAAGAAAGCCAAGACAGAGAAGACCAAGGAAGCCAAGTGTGGCGAAGGTAAATGTGGTGAATAATCACTCCCGGAAAAGAATAATTTAATCAAAAAGCGACGAATTGATTATTAAGCAACTGCCCGGCCAATGGAAGCGTTTTTCCGAACAATGGCGGTTCCGGCCGGGCAGTTTTAAAGAAACTACAATGATAGGATTAGGATTTAGAAGGGATTTTTCGGAGGAATTATTAGCCGGCGATAAGCTGCAGCCTGATTTCATTGAATTTGCACCGGAAAACTGGATGGAGGTAGGTGGATACTGGGGACGCATTGTGAAGGAAGCCATTGAGCGCTTTCCTGTGCACGCCCATGGCCTTTCCCTTTCAGTGGGTAGCCCCGAAGAGCTGGATTATGACTTCCTTGGCAGGATAAAAATGTTTCTGGATGAATTTGCTGTGCAGGTGTATTCCGAACACCTCTCTTTTGCTAAAGCTGCCAATGCCCATGTTTATGACCTGCTTCCCATCCCTTTCAGGGAGGATGCCGTAAAGCATGTTGCAAAGAGGATCCGCCAGGTGCAGGATTTCCTTGAACGAAGAATCGCCATAGAGAACGTATCTTATTATACCCCCGTGGCTGCCGAAATGGATGAAGCCACCTTCATCAGAAGCATCGTGGAAGAAGCAGATTGCGATCTGTTGCTCGATGTGAATAATGTATACGTGAATGCATTCAACCATGAGTATGATGCAAAGGATTTTATTACAAAACTTCCGCTCGAGCGTGTAGTATATATGCACATGGCAGGCCATGAGCAGGTAGCCGACGACCTGATCATCGATACCCATGGTCAGCCCATCATCGACCCTGTATATGATCTGTTCGACTGGACCGTTCAACGCATAAAGCCGGTGCCTGTATTGCTGGAAAGAGACTTCAATTACGATGATCTTGACCAGATGCAGGAAGAGCTCGGAAAGCTGAGAAGTATTACCAAAAAACATTGGGAGGTAGCATATGCTGAGGCCTGAAACCATTATGATACAGGAAAACCTGGCGGGATATTGCCGCACAGGAAAGGAAGATGATATTCCCGGGCTCACACCCGGGCGCCTGCCACATTATAAAAGGCTGGTGAATAATGTAGTATTTGGCACTATCGGCCAGGCATTCCCTATTGCCCGCAAGGTGTTGAACGACAATGAATGGACCTATCTGCTTCATAATTTCTTTGTAGAGCATGATGCCCAAACTCCCATCCTCTGGAAACTGCCTTATGAGTTTTTCCGCTATGTAGAGGATCAGGATTATGCATCAGAACTTAAGAAACCCTGGCTGAACGATTTGCTATGGTTTGAGTGGTTGGAGATCGAAGTGTATATGATGCCTGATCATGTGCATGGAAAGTATTCCGAAAAGGGTGATCCGATCACCGATCCTGTGGTGGTGAACATGGACAGCAAGCTGATCCGTCTTCAATACCCGGTGCATTTGTACCCGGTGAAGGAGGTGGAAAGCAAAGCCGGAGACTACTATCTTTTTGTATACAGGGAGATGGAAAGCGGGACGGTCAGATTTTTAAACCTATCGCCATTATATGTGAGGCTACTCGACCTGCTTATGCAAGATGAAAGCAAGGCTGCATCCACCCATATTCCCCGATTAAGCAGTGAATATAAGCTGGCTGATGAAGAAGCCCTGGAAAGACAAATCAACAATTTTATAAAACAAATGCTGAAATCCGGACTCGTTCTTGGTTTCAGGAAATAAATAACTCACCAAAATTTATCTAATCATGAAAGCAATAGTTAAAACATATGATCGGTTTTCTGACAGCATGGCCCTGGCCGCCGATCTTCCCCTCTTATTTTTAAGGCTTATCCTGGCGTATGGTTTCTACCATCCGGCTATGATGAAGCTCAAAGATGTAAATGCCATCGGAGGATGGTTCGAAAGCATGGGATATCCCTTGCCCTATTTAAGCGCCTACATGGCTGCCATTACCGAAGGGCTTGGCGTGGTTCTCCTTGTCCTTGGACTTGGAACCAGGATCATATCAATACCCCTGATGTTTGTCATGCTGGTGGCTGTTTTCTCAGTACATTTTGCAAATGGCTTTGCAGCAGGTGACAATGGTTATGAGATCCCACTATACTACCTGCTGATGCTCTTTACCCTCTTTATTATGGGTGCGGGCAGAATAAGTGCAGACTACCTGATAAGGGGCTTCAGGGATAGACGCTGATTCGGATAAGATGTGGTATGTGGTGTGTGGTATGTGGTATGGGGTATGTGGTATGTGGTATGTGGTATGTGGTATGGGGTATGTGGTATTTGGTATGTGCTATTTGTTATTTAGATAAAACATAACACATCGAACATACAAAACACCACATCCTAAATCTTTGCTCATGGCGATTGTTTTTGTTAATGAAGTGTTAAAAACCAGTAAATCAATTTATTATGCCTTACTTTCACGACTAAATTTCACGATATAATACTAATAGAGGCGTACTAAAACAATG
>QMPN01000076.1 GCA_003648575.1 Bacteroidota bacterium | reverse complement strand
GGTATATTAAAGATATTGAACCCGGTATACTGAATACTTTTTCTATAGGATTCGAGGATAAGGTTTTTGATGAGAGCGGCTACCAGGCAGAGGCCGTGAAGTATTTAAATACAAATCACAAATCGGTCAATTGCTCTTCACAGGATATTGCCAGATACTTTCCAAGCGTTGTATGGCATTCAGAAACTCCCATAACCAGAACAGCTCCTACTCCCATGATGATCCTTTCGAAACTGGTAAGGGATAACAACATTAAGGTGGTAATAACTGGTGAGGGTTCTGACGAACTGCTGGCAGGATATAATATCTTCAGGGAAGCGAAGATACGTAGATTCTGGGCTTCACAACCCGGGTCATCTTTAAGACCTCTTTTACTTAAGAAATTATATCCTGATATTCCTCATCTTCGAAATGCCAGTACTAATATTCTTAAGATGTTTTTCGGGTATAAACTTGATGATATTGATAATCCATTCTATTCTCATCTGTTAAGATGGAATAACTCAAATCATATTAAAAAACACTTCTCATCAGAACTGAAGGAGGGCCTTAAAGATTATTCACCGCTGAGTCTGATTTCCGGCCAATTACCCAAAGGATTTGACACCTGGGATGCCCTGTCCAAATCACAATGGCTTGAAACCAAAATATTTATGTCGGGTTATCTTCTGTCTTCCCAGGGTGACAGGATGGCCATGGCAAACTCTATTGAGGGAAGGTACCCTTTCCTCGATCACCGGGTAATTGAATTCTGTGCCGGTCTGCCGGCAGATTATAAGCTTAAGGGTCTTAATGAGAAATTCCTCCTTAAAAAGCTTATGGCAAACAGAATCCCTGAAAGTATAGTTAAACGGCCCAAGCAGCCTTATCGTGCGCCTATCAGCAGTGTGTTTATGTCGGCCGGGGCACCGGAGTACGTAAAAGAAATGATGTCGGAAGAGTACACAAAAAAGGTCGGTATCTTTAATATGGAAACCCTGACGCCCCTATTTAGTAAAATAGAAAAAACAGGAACAGCTTCGGAAATGGACAATATGGTGCTTGCTGCTGTAATATCAACACACCTGCTTCATCGACAGTTTATTGAAAACAAGAATGATGAATTTCATACACCAGAATTAAAAAACCTGAAAATAATTGAAGATTTATAGTAAAAACCCAGATAATATGTCACCTAAAAAACCTTTTTCAAAAGATATTATACTACTTGAAGATGTTGAAGCCGCAGTTGGCAACATAGTAAATAAAATGCAGGAAGATGTTTTGCATAAGCTGAAACGCAATGGCGGGGTAATAGGTGCTAGCGGGGGTATTGATTCTTCGGTATGCCTTGCTCTTGCCGTTAAAGCATTTGGTCCTGAAAAGATTCTTGCTGTCATGCTGCCTGAAAAAGACTCCAGTCCCGACAGTGAGGAGCTGGCACGCAAGCTTGCTCAGATTTATGGAGTAGAAGTATTAAAAGAAGAGATAACTGATACACTTTTAGGCTTCCAATGCTACGAGAGACGTGATGAAGCTGTCTCAAAGGTCTTTCCGGAATATAATCCTTCAACCCATAAGATGAAGATAGGCATTAGACAGAGTGGACTTTTTTCTAACCTACCACCAATGTTTACCCTGACAATAGTGGACCCGGATGGAACAGAGAAAGATAAATTACTGCCCAGAAATGAGTATCTCCAGATAGTAGCAGCTTCGAATCTCAAACAACGCACAAGGATGTCTATGCTATACTATCACGCAGAGAAGCTCCATTATGCCGTTATTGGCACTCCTAATAAACATGAACAGGAGCAGGGCTTTTTTGTGAAATATGGTGATGGAGGAGCAGATGTGATGCCAATAGGTAATCTTTATAAAACACAGGTTTACCAGATAGCAGAGTTCCTTGGTGTTCCGAAAGATATAATTGACAGAACACCAACAACCGACACCTACTCAGCCGAGCAAACACAGGAGGAATTCTTTTACCAGTTGCCCTTTGACCTTATGGACAGGTACTGGTATGGATTTGAGAATGGCTATCCGGCAGCTGAAGTGGCTGAAGTTATGGGTGAGACAGTGGAGCACGTTGAAGCACTATTTCGTAATTTTGAGAGAAAACGGAAAACAACAGAATATTTGAGAATGGAACCTGTACGTGGCTATTTTAGTTCTAAATAGCATTATTTGGTATTATAGAACTGAAACTGAGTAAGGAAACAGATACAACTAAATTAATCCTGGATAGAGGATGAATGCCATAGATTATTTTTTTGAACACACATCCTGTCTTGAAAAACCATTTCTGGTAGGACGCGAAGAGATTACCTATAAAGAACTCCATAAAGAAATATTAAAAGTAGCCTCATGGATAAGGAATGAAGTCGGAACGGGTAAGAATATCATAATTCTTTCCGTAAATAACCTCTTCATGCTCAAAGCATACCTGGCTATTATCAAGTCAGAAAACGTTTGTATCCCTCTCGATCCGAGGATTGAGAAAGATAATTTTGATTACATCGCTGGTTTGACTGAACCATCTATGATCCTGCTTACCGGTGATATTATGAACCGCTTGCCTTTAGATGATTACAGGTGCATACTACCATCTGCTATTGCGGAGATTGAGGATTATAGTGAAACCGACTTCAATTATGACACAGATAGTGAAGAGTGTGCAGAGATAATCTTCACTTCAGGTTCAACCGGCGAACCAAAAGGTGTCATGATTTCTCATAAGAATCTTGTTGCCAATACAAGCTCAATCGTTGAATACCTGGAGTTGACTTCCGATGACAGGACGCTTGTTGTTCTTCCGTTATACTATTGTTATGGATTATCGCTGCTTCATACACATCTGAGGGTTGGTGGATCGATAGTATTCAATAATTCATTTATTTTCCTTGGTAAGGTTATTAACGACCTGACGGAATACAGATGCACCGGGTTTGCAGGTATTCCAAGTCATTTTCAGATACTGCTCAGAAAATCCGATACCTTCAAGCAGACTACCTTCCCTGATCTTAAGTACGTAACACAGGCTGGTGGTAAACTGGCTACAATTTTTATAGATGAGTTCAGAGAAGCCCATCCTGAAACCAAATTTATTGTAATGTACGGACAGACTGAAGCCACTGCAAGATTATCATGGTTGCCACCAGAACTATATAAAAAGAGAAAAGGTTCCATGGGGAAAGGGATCCCGGGAGTTTTATTGAAGGTGGTAAATGAAAAGGGTGAAAAGATTAAACCGGGGGAAACAGGCGAGGTAATTGCACATGGAGATAACGTAATGATGGGTTATTTTCATGATGAGGAAGGCACGAAAAAAACCCTGAGGGACGGATGGCTCTATACCGGAGATCTGGGGACAGAAGACGAGGATGATTATATCTATTTAACAGCCCGTTCAAAGGAAATTATTAAAGTCAGGGGAAAACGTGTGAGCCCAAAGGAAATTGAAGCCGTGATACTTGAAATTCCCGGTGTGATAGACTGCACGATTTACAGTATTGAAGATGAGATTGAGGGAGAAAGCCTGAAAGCAAGTATCGTTGTCAGGAAAGATTATAAAGACACCTTAACCGGAGAAGATATTAAACAGCATTGCTCAAAACACCTGGCATTATTTAAGATTCCCCAGGTTTATGATATAGAAGATAATTTGACTCTTACCGCAACTGGCAAAAAGATCAAGAAATCATAGGCACCTAAATTAAAATATTCCTCGCGGCAAGCCACGAGGATAATCAATTTCAAAGATTTTTTTATTTAAGCAAACCGGGATTTCAAAAACTCTTAATTTTCAGTATCAAAAAGGTTTGTGTTTGAAACAAACGCACTCATAATTTGTTTAGTATGAGACTGGTTATATCATATTGTAGCTTGTGGAACTGTGTAAAAAGTAAAAATAGTTTCTTATCTTTAGATATTAAAACAAGATAAAAAATCAATAAATATGAAATCAAAAACAGGTATATTCGCAATAGTAGTAATGATAATCTTGGCCGTTTCCTGTGGGCAGGAGTCGAAATCTCCGTACATGAATATATTATTTCTTCATCATAGTACAGGGAGGGTCATCTGGAATGGTGATGATCATTCTTTAAAACAGCTATTTAAAGAGTTCAATAAAGAAAACGATACTAATTATGCTATCAGGGAAGTTGAATTTCCAAAATCTTCACCTTACGGATGGAAAAATTACCCCTTCGACTATTATAATATCTGGGTAAAAAACGCAGGTGATGAGCCCTACGAAGAAGAGCCTACTCTGGAGATGCTGACAAAAGATTACCAGGTCATAATGTTCAAGCATTGTTTTCCCGTAAGTAATATTCAGGCTGCCCTGGACTCACCTGACATCAACTCTGATATAAGAACACTTTCCAATTACAAGCTACAATATTTAGCTCTCCGGGATAAATTGCATGAATTCCCTGACACAAAATTCATTCTTTGGACCGGTGCAGCACTGGTGGAGGCTGCCACTTCTGAGGATAAAGCAATGAGAGCAAAAGAATTTTTCGGATGGGTTACCGATCAATGGGATCTGCCAGGCGATAATATATACTTATGGGACCTGTACAGCCTCCAGACGGAGGGAGATTTTTATCTTAAAGATGAGTATGCAGTATCACCGCAGGACTCTCATCCCAACGAAGAGTTTGCAGGAAGAGTAGTTCCACTTTTGTTTAACAGGATAATTGATGTTATTGAGAAAGATGGTTATGGAACTAAGCTGAATGGTAAGGAAATCACTTCGATTAATTAGCCTCAACTCACTTTCGTTTCTGAAATAATAGAGCCACTGATTTAAAACTGAATATATATAAATTCTTGATTATCACCTGTAAAATATATAATTATCGTAATCAATATATAGTATACGACCCATCTGAATATCCTGTTAATGCTCTTGTTGCTTAGCCAAAAAGATTTAATCTTATTAAATGTATTATTGAAGTCTTCTTTTAGAACCTCAAATAGCAGGATTATAAAAATAAAAATTAAAACCATCAAGAAATCTACGGTGCTAATTGCCCCTAACTGCAAATCGCTACCCAATATTGGTAATTTTTCAAAGAAAGTAAATGCTAAGTTCATATCGGGCGCAAAAAAGAAGACCAGACTTGTGGCATAGAACATGTATGTAAATATCCGTCCTAACCATGTTCTCATAAATTTAGATAGATTTGAAAACATCCTTACTCTCAACTTCTTGGTTGAAAACTCATAATAGATAGCCAGTGCCTGCAAAAATCCAAGCAGCATGAAGTTCCATCCGGCGCCGTGCCAGATCCCGAACAAAACCCAGGTCAGAAATAAGGCGAAAATTGATGCTTTCCTTCCCCATTTCCTGTACCTGTAGCTTGTACGGATAAATACGTAATCATGAAACCATGAGGATAGAGAAATGTGAAATCGTTTCCAGAATTCAGTCATACTTTCTGACATAAAAGGCCTGTTGAAATTAGACCTCAGCTCAATTCCAAATGCCCTGGCAATTCCGAAAGCTATATCTGTATATCCTGAAAAATCAAAATACAGGTATAGAGGTTGGATAAGCAGCACTACCCAAAAGGCATAATCAGGCGAATTACCATTATTTGCATATGCTACATTGATGATAATAGCAAGCTGATTCGCGATAGCTACTTTCTTAAACAGTCCGAATAATACTAGCCTGAAACCTGCTACAATATTCTCTCCATCAAATGTTTTATTTTTTCTTAGCTGAGGAAGAAAATGGTTTGACCGGTCAATAGGACCAGACAGGAAGCGGGGAAAGAAGCTTAGGTATAACAGAAGGTGTATGTAATTCTTCTCGGGCTTTTCCCATCCTAAGTTTACATTTATAAGATACCCAATTCCCTGGAGTGTGAAAAATGACACACCAACGGGAATTATTATACTCGAAATAACAGAAAGATCAAGACTAATATTTAAAAGTTCTAAAACAGGATTAATAGTGAATGTAACATATTTCAGCAGGAGTAGCTGGGTAAGATTAAATACTATTCCCGTAATGAATAGTAATTTCTTGAACCTGGTATCAGGTATTTTCAGTCCTATGAAATAATTGATAAGTGAGTATGCTAAAACAAAAATCAGCAGAATATAACTAAAGGTTGCTATAAAAGCACAGCTCAGCAATGTCAGGAATAAGACTCTGTACTTATTCCTTAACAGGTAATAGATAAATATTGAAATGATCGATAATGAAATAAAGTATAGTGAGGTTACATCCATTTAAGTACTTTATTAGCTATCTATTAACCAGACAAAGATAAATTTAAAATAAACAAAATAAAAAAAGAGCCACTGAAGACACTTCACTCTACCAGTTGGACATTAAATACAAAAATAATAAAAGATATAAATTTAAGTAGTAAATAGAGAGAAATTCTTTTAGTAGATTTCAAATGCAGAGTAATCAATGCAGTACAAATGATTTAATTGGTTATGCTATTGAAAAAGACCCATTTAGTATTCCATATTATTTTTTGAATTAAAACCCCTGGGAGTCAACCTTTGTACCTGCATTGTAGTGCGTTCGTCCTTTAGTATTTTCTACTTCTATCGCTAAATATTTAGAGAAAATGTCACCCCCTTTACTATTTAAATGATTAGCATCTGACATCAATTCAGGATTTATGTCATAGTCTAAATAATTGATGTATTTCACCTTAATCATACTGTTTACAGAATGATTAAGAATGTTATAATATAAATCATCTATCTTTTTCAAATATATAGGGTGATTAGGAAGTGAAACTAACACTAAACTTATATCATTGACATTACAAATACTATCGATTTTAGATAAATATTTAATCTGTACTGAACTATATTGGTTTTCTGATAACACTATTTTGAAATGCTGTTTAAAGAGCACATCTATAATTTTTGAATCAGGGTTCTTATTAGTAGATCCTGTTAATCCACCCCAATCAGGCTTTCTATAAATGCCTTTGATCATACTTTTGCTTAATATGTCTACGCCTTGAAAAAATTCATTATTGTCTAGACCAATGAAGTATAAGTATCTGGTTAAACTCATACGACCTTCTATATATTTCGTGCTAAACATCCTATTGTAAACTGGAGCAAAACTAACGGGTGAAACTCCTAGTATTATATGTTTAATCTTATGATCTCCAGATCGAATAAGTCTTCTGATTTTTTCATATGTGAAAAAATAATGCTCTCCAGAACTTGAAAAATTATACGTATTAAGTCCAAACAGTTTGGGATTAATCCTCTGCATTTGCGAATCTCCCATTATTAAACATTCATAACGGGAAATATTTTCGAATTCGGATACAACTTTGAGTTTATAACTATAAAAGTATATTAGTGTAAAAAAAAGAGATAATACAATTGGACCTAAAAATATAAGTATTCTCCGGATAATTATTTTCATGCAATTAAAATTGAAAACAAATAAATATTTGCTCTAGTCCTATGAACAAAAAGTATGTAATATTTCCTATTATACGCGTCAAGGTCTATTTCTTTGCCCGATTTTCTCTCCTTAGGGAGATGCCTCGGGGTCTTCAAATTCGATTGGTGTCAACTCTTCAAATCACACACTAATTATAAATGCTATTTCTTGTAATTATATGTTTACCAAGTTGCTAGTCATCATGAAAATTCTTACATTAGATGAAAAGGGTTCTTATTTTTTCAATCTAGTTAACATGTGTTTATTGGTAAATAATACAAATTACAGGGCCTATTAATGATTATTAATACTATTATGCAATAATACAAAACTTGTATAAATATCTAGCTTGGGAAACTACTTACCACATGTTATAGCAGTATTTGTGTGGTGTGACAACGGCTTTGACTTGGGCTGAATAATAAATAAATTTTGATACGCTCCATTTTTATTTTACTTTTAAGGCACCTAAATACCTCTTTATACCAAAGATTATGAGACGGCTAGCTTTACTCTATTCAGTTATTCTGCCATTGTTTTTAGCAGGACAGCAAGCGATCATCGTTGATCATACTTGTTTAGATCTTAATGAAATTCCTGATGAATATATTGACAGCGCAAAAGCCAATTTGTGGATAGGTTATGGACATACCTCCCATGGCAGTCAGCTTACCTCAGGTATGAACGCCCTGGAGGCGTATTTCACTGATGGCACCTATGATTGGAGTCTTGACGGAGGTCCTGGTGAACTGCACCTGGATGAAGGAGGGAGTGGGTACCTTGGGAATGATTGCGGTACTGTTGGATGGGATATTGATACACGCGAATACCTGGATGCTTTTCCCGGATGTAATGTGATAATCTGGTCATGGTGTGGACAGGTAAACAGTGTTGACCTGCAAAGCCATTACCTGGATCCGATGGAACAACTCGAATTGGATTATCCGGATGTACAGTTCGTTTATATGACTGGTCATCTTGAAGGCCTGGGGCCAGGGGGTAGTTTATTCTTGGCTAATCAGCAGATCAGGGACTATTGCGTCGCAAATAATAAGATCCTCTACGATTTTGCTGATATTGAGAAGTATAGTCCTGATGCTGACACAAATTACCAGGAATATTGGGCAAATGATGAATGCAATTATAATCCTCCTGGTGGTGGTACAGCTAATTGGGCCAACAACTGGCTTGCTGCGAACCCTGCTCATGAACTGACACAGATATCGCAATTATGTAGCACCTGTGCACATTCTGTATCCCTTAATTGCACTAAAAAAGGCATAGCCACCTGGTTCCTCTGGGCCAGACTGGCTGGATGGAATAATAGTCAGGTTACTACTTCAAGCTTCTATTTGCCGGATACTGCATGTATTGCTAATACAGTTGATATAAATTATACAGGAAATGCATCACCTTCAGCAACATACTATTGGGATTTCGACGGTGCTACTATCATAAGTGGTTCGGGCCAGGGGCCCTACATGGTTCAATGGCCAGGTTCTGGAGATAGAACTGTTTCCTTGTATGTAGAAGAATCAGGTAATACTTCTGACACTACCACCAACGATATCTACATTGAAAATCTAACTTCAGACTTTCAATTACCGGATACTGCATACATTGCCATTAATGTTGATATAATTTATACAGGAAATGCTTCAGGTTCAGCAATATACTATTGGGATTTCGACGGTGCTACTATCATAAATGGTTCCGCTCAGGGGCCTTACACGGTTCAATGGCCAACTAGTGGAGATAAAACAGTTTCCTTATATGTCGAAGAATCTGGTTTTGTTTCTAACACCACAACAAACGATATCTATATCAATTTTCTTTCTTCAGACTTTCAATTGCCTGATACCGCATGCATTGTCAGTACTGTTGAAATAACTTATACGGGAAATGCTTCAGGTTCAGCAATATACTATTGGGATTTCGACGGTGCCACTATCATAAGTGGTTCCGGCCAGGGGCCCTACCTGGTTCAATGGCCAAGTTCTGGAGATAAAACGGTTTCCTTGTATGTAGAAGAATCAGGTAATACGTCTGGCACTACCACCAACGATATCTACATTGAAAATCTAACTTCAGACTTTCAATTACCAGATACTGCGTGCAGATCGTGTCTCGTCGATATAATTTATGCAGGAAATGCTTCAGATTTAGCAATATATTATTGGGATTTCGACGGTGCTACTATCATAAGTGGTTCCGGTCAGGGGCCCTACACCGTTGAATGGCCAACTAATGGAGATAAAACAGTTTCCTTATATGTCGAAGAATCAAGTATTGTTTCTGAAACCACGACAAATGATATCCACATAGTATATCTGACTTCAGACTTTCAGTTACAGGATACTACATGTATTGCTCATACTGTTGACATAATTTATACAGGGAATGCATCACCTTCAGCAACATACCAGTGGGATTTCGATGGTGCTACTATCATAGGTGGCTCCGGTCAGGGACCCTACATGGTTCAATGGTCGGCTCTCGGAGATAAAGCAGTTTCCTTATATGTTGAAGAATCAAATTATATCACAGATACCACAACAAACGAAATCTATGTTGGAAAACTAACATCAGACTTTCAAATGCAGGATTTTGTATGCAGCTTTGCTACTGTTCTTATAACTTACACAGGAAATGCATCGGATTCAGCAGATTATCATTGGGATTTCGACGGAGCCAACATCATAAATGGTTCCGGCCAGGGACCGTTCACGGTTCTTTGGTCTGGTATAGGAAATAAAACAGTTTCCTTATACGTTGAAGAATCCGCATATGTATCTGATACCTCTTCAAACGAGATCTACATCAATGAAAATCCTGTTTTTACAATTGTTCCATACCCTAATGACACCGTAACCACCCTTGATACTATAACCCTGACGGGAGATATAACATCGGTTTCGTATTTATGGTCCACGGGTGATACAACACAATCAATAAATGTCTTCAATAATTGTGGGCAAGGAGGTGGATGTCAAAATTACTGGTTAGAAGTTACGGATGAAGCGGGATGTATCAATACGGAGTACATAATAGTTCTGTTTGAAGGACCTACTGCATTAAGTGATTTTTCAAATCATATAGAAATCAAGGCATACCCGAACCCCTTCAATGATAAGCTGAATATTGAGCTGGAGACTATTGAAAATGGGCAATATGTAATTGAAGTATTTGATTGTATAGGCCTACCAGCCATTCAGGAATTGAGGTATTTAAATCCGGGCAAAAACAAAATTAGTGTAGAAATGAATCATGTTTATCCCGGTGTTTACATTTTATCTGTTAAATCGGATGCCGGGCAGCTGGGTGTTAAAAAGATCATCAAAGGCTCAAATTAAGTTTAAATGCTCTGTTGCTACTGAGGATTTAAAGAAAAATACACTCAGCTTTGATGCAACGTAATAATCAGTTATCAAAAGCATAATATTATGAAACGAATAATCATACTTACAGCAGTTTTTCTGCCACTATTCCTAGCAGGACAGCAGGCGACCATCATTGATCACAGTTGTTTAGATCTGGATCAGATTCCTGATGAATATATTGAAGATGCTAAAGCCAATTTGTGGATTGGATATGGAGGCACCTCTCATAGCACCCAGCTCACTGCGGGTATGAACGCCCTGGAGGCGTATTTCACTGATGGCTCATATAACTGGAGTCAGAATGGAGGCCCGGGTGAGTTACACCTGTATGAAGGAGGAAGTGGGTACCTTTATAATGATTGCGGTACTGTTGGATGGGATAATCATACACGTAAATACCTGGATGATCATCCGGGATGCAATGTGATAATATGGTCCTGGTGTGGACAGGTAAACAGTGTTGACCTGCAAAGCCATTACCTGGGTCCGATGGAACAACTTGAATCTGAATACCCGGATGTACAGTTCGTTTATATGACTGGTCATCTTGAAGGCTTGGGGGTAGGTGGCAGTTTGCAATTGGCCAATCAACAGATCAGGGACTATTGCATCGCAAACAATAAAATCCTGTTCGATTTTGCAGATATCGAGAAATACGATCCTGATGCGGAAACTGACTTCCAGGAATATTACGCCGATGATGAATGCAATTATAATCCTCCGGGTGGTGGTACAGCTAATTGGGCCAACAACTGGCTTG
>QMPN01000075.1 GCA_003648575.1 Bacteroidota bacterium | reverse complement strand
TCGAAGTGTCCATCTCCACCATCATCGAAATAGAGGTCGAGGTTCCATGCAACACCGGGTACAGGGTCAGTCTGAACATTGAAATATCCTGAATATCCTGTTGGAACATAGATATAGTGAGAATACAGCCATTGTCCGGTTGCAATAGGAGCTGCACCAAATTCATAGATCAGGTCAACTGTGCCTGCATCTACAACAAATGAGTTATCAGGGCTGTTTGAATACATATCTGATACAGTAGCATCATCAGCACTGGTTCCACTCCAGGTATTCCATGGAGAACCTAACTGATCGGCTACCAGGCCGCCCACGGTGAGTGCATCAAAGTCTTCACATTCGGCACCGCCACCGCCATAGAAGAAATCAACAATATTCATCATTAAGTCAGCCTGAATGAGAGGATCTGTAATACCTGCAAATGATAGTGTGGTGAATACAGTTTTGAAATCACCTCCATCAAATTGTACGGCACAAATGCCGTCGGCCGGAGGGACATTGGCTTCAAAGAGGTCCATGCCCATGGTTGCATCAATCATATCAATAAACAGGCCGTCTTTGGTAGTCGTAAAGATGTCGGCTACCTGGAAAGTAAAACCATCTGCCAGTGAACCGGCTACACCGGATGCATCAGCAAGGTTGGGAGTTTCAACAACCCAGTTATCCTGGGTAACATTTGTCACGCCAAAATAGTCATAAGGGAAATCTCCAGCGCTCAATGCCCCTGCAGCCGGGAAACGGTCCCACAGGTAGTCTTGCCCTGAAAAGAACAAAGCTCCACCGGCATCAAGATAATCTGCCAGGTTTGCCTCGTCATTGTCGCTCATAGTTTGATTACTTGCCCAGCCTTCACCGGTAAACCAAAAAATGATATCATAGTCCATCATGGTTAGAAGATCTGGTCCGTCACCAGTCAGGTCTGTCACCTCATAATAGGTGTACATATACCCATTGGCATCGAGAGCGGCCATATACATAGGCCAGCAATCGGTAAAGTCCAGATCTGCACTCCCATCCCTGTCAACGGCAAGGATGTTCTGTGAAAAAGCGGACTGTGCCAAAAAAAGTACTGATACAAGAAGCACCAGCACAGAAAGTGTAAATTTTCTCATGTGTCGTTAATTTTAGGTTAATAAAAAGTTGTTCGTTCGCTCAAATATAAACATTCCTTGATTAAATACAAAATTCTAATCCAAGAAATTAAGCGCTAAGATGGTAGGAAGGGAGGCTAAAGGTCGAATGTATCTTCCAGTTGAGGTACAGTAACATCCCAGCCATAGGTGTCGTGGATCTTAAGGCGCAGGGCATCCGAAGACTTGGGTTCACCATGGTTGATAAATATACGTGTAGGCTTGTTTTCCAGTCCGGAAAGCCAGTCGATGATCTGGGCCTGATCGGCATGTGAGGACATCGTCTTTACATCTTCAACATGGGCTTTAACAGGATAATACTCACCGTGGATCTTGATCTCGTGCACTCCGTCATGTATGCTCCTTCCCCTGGTACCTTCGGCCTGATAGCCAGGGATAATAATGGTAGACTGAGGATTGCTGATATGCTTTTTCAGGTAGGTGAGTACCCTGCCCCCATTCATCATGCCACTGCCGGCAATGACGATCTTTGGATGTGTATCAGCGGCCAGTTTTAAGGTATCTCTATATGACCTGACCATTTTAGTGTTTTTGAATACTTCATCAAAGATCTTTGGCCCCAGCTTATGCCATTTATAGTACTTGTTAAACACCTTGCTTACATCCACACCCATGGGTGAGTCGAGATAAATAGGGATGTTTGGGATGTCATTATTTTGTTCAAGCTTCCAGAAGAGATACATGAAATCCTGGGCACGGTCAACTGTAAAACTGGGTACGATCATAATCCCATTTCTGTTTGAGACTGCGTGGAGTATCTTGCGGAACTGCTCTTCTGTATCGATTTTGGGATGGATGCGATCACCATAAGTTGATTCAACAACCAGGTAATCGGCATGTTCCGGCCTATCGGGAACCTCCAGCATGGGGTCGTCAATTCTTCCGATGTCGCCTGAAAAGATGATTCGCTTACCATTGACCTCAATATCGACATGAGTAGCACCAATGATATGAGCGTTGTTCTGAAAACGGAACCTGATCCCCTCACTGAGCTCTTTCCACTGATCCTCAGGATGTATGCTTAGCAGGGGAAGGGTATTCTTTGCATCCTCCAGGTTATAAAGGGGTTTCGCAGGCTTATGCTTGGTATAGCCTTTCTTGTTGGCATGTTCTGCATCCTCTTCCTGTATCTTGGCACTGTCGAGCAGTAAAACCCCTGTAATTTCGCAGGTGGGCGAGGATCCATAAATTGGACCATGAAAGCCCTGATGTACCAGCCTGGGCAGGTAGCCTATATGATCGAGGTGAGCATGGGTAAGGATAACTGCATCTATCTCAGAAGCATCGACAGGCAAATCCTGCCAGTTTAAAGCACGCAGGTGCTTCAGACCCTGAAATAATCCACAATCAACCAGGAACTTTTTCCCATTGGCCCTGATGAGTGTTTTTGAACCTGTAACGGTACCGGCGGCACCCAGAAATTGAATAGAAAAATCGTTCGAAAGCTCGGTATTCATTACTATTTGGTTTAATGAATAATTAGTTGTCCCTTCTGAATAAGGGATCACCAAAGGTAGAAAATACTGCGTGCAATGATTAGTCTTTTTTCAGCTTATCGCTAAAAACTTTTTTGAACTTATCTAGTTTGGGGACAATCACGAAATTACAGTAGGCGGCAGTACGGTTATTATTGAAATAATCCTGGTGATAATCTTCTGCGACATAGAAGGCACCGGCTTGTGTGACTTCGGTAACGATGGGGGCTTCCCAGGCCCCGGATGCATTCAGCTCATCGATCACTTTTTCAGCTTCCAGCTTTTGACCTTCATTGTAATAAAAGATGGCTGAACGGTATTGCGTTCCCACATCTGCCCCCTGCCTGTTCAGACTCGTTGGGTCATGGGTCATAAAGAAAACCTCCAGTAGTTTGATGTAGCTGATGATTTCAGGGATGTAAACGATCCTTACCGCTTCTGCATGACAGGTAGTTTCATTACATACTTCCCTGTACGATGGGTTCTTGATATGTCCTCCTGTATACCCCGACTCCACACTGATCACGCCTTCCAGTTCCTGGAAGATTGCCTCAGTGCACCAGAAGCATCCGGAGGCAAAAGCAAGCGTGTCTTGTTTGGCGTATGTTGGATCATTTCCCATGATGAGGACGAATAAACTTATGCTTAATATTGTTTTCATTGTGTAATAAATACCTAACACTTCCGGCAGGATATTGTTTGATGATGAGTTCTTGATAGGGATATTTTTATAAATTTGTTGCAAATCCTAAGGGAATGGACATATTGTACCACAGTAAATTTCTGAAGCACAATATTGACAGCGAAGCTGAAGGTGCCTATCGTATAGCAGATTTCGGCGATCTGCCGGATACTGAGGCAGACGGGGAAGCATACATGGGCCTCATCCATACATCTGCTTATATCCAACAGATCAAGGAAGCCTGTGCAAATAATGAGATTCTTGCGGAAGTTTCGCTGAACAATGACAGCTGGGAAGCAGCCAAGACAGCAGTAGGCTTGTCGGTGCTGGCCTCAGAGAACAGTGGTTTCGCTGCTATCCGTCCGCCGGGTCACCATGCTTCTGCAGAGCGTGCGGCAGGCTTTTGCTTTTTCAATAATATTGCTATCGCCACTCAGAAATTGGTGAATGAGGGCAAGAGGGTATTCATCTTCGACATCGATGGCCATCATGGGGATGGTACGCAGGCCTTATTCTACGACAGGAGTGACGTGTTTTACTGCTCGGTTCATCAGTACTATGCCTATCCCTACACCGGCTTTTCCATTGAGACCGGTAAGGATGATGGAGCTGGTTTTACAGCTAACTTTCCCATTTATGAAGGAAAGGGTGATAAGGAATTCCTTGAAGTAGTTGACAAGGCCATTTCCCTGGCCAGGAAATTCTATCCCGATGTGATTGCTGTGAGCGCAGGCTTTGACAGCTACGCAGATGATCGTTTGCTGGGGCTGAATTATAGTATCCGCGGGTTTTATGAATGTGCATTCCGATTAAGGCGCGCCTTCCCCGATATCTTTGCAGTTCTCGAGGGCGGTTACCACCTCGATATTCGCAAATGTGTTGACGCATTCGCCGAAGGAATCCACAAAGGAGCCATCCCGCCAAAGCAGCAATGGGACGAAAATATGGCGATTGGATAAGCCTTTTCATGGCATAACTTTCTTATTTAAATTTTGTATAAATTATTGTTTTCGATGTCTTTTCATCGTAACAACTATATATGTATATGGTATTAGTAGTTATATTAGCCGTTCAAAATCAAATCACTAAAATCTATAACCATGAAAAAGGTATTTATTACATTTCTATTTTTAACTTTTGTTATTGCTGCTTTTTCCCAGCAAGTACCCAGGGAAAGGGTGATCATGGAGATCGGTACAGGAACCTGGTGTGTTTATTGCCCGGGTGCAGCAATGGGTGCTGATGATATGGTGGCCAATGGACATGATGTTGCAGTTATTGAGTATCATTCGTCTAATGGTGATCCTTTTGAAATCCCTGAATCTGTGGCAAGACTTAGTTATTACGGAATTACCTCATTTCCAACATGTATGTTTGACGGGATTCTTGAAGTTGTCGGAGGAAGTGCAACATCCAGTTTGTATGGTTCCTATCTGCCCAAATATAATCAACGAATTGTGATCCCCTGTGATTATACCGCATCCGTTTATGGACAGAATACTTCAGGGACTACATATTCAATTACATGTGTGATTGACCTGGAAGACGGGGCTGCTCCTACTAACGTGACAGCACACCTGGTGGCAACAGAATCAGAGATCGCTTACAACTGGCAGAACCAGACTGAACTGAATTTTGTTTGTCGTGCCATGTACCCCGACCATCTGGGTACTACCGTTGATTTTGCCGGCGGCGACCAGATGATCATCCAATATAATATTACACTGGATGCCAGCTGGAATTCTCAGCATGTGGAACTGGTATTCTTCATGCAGGATGAGAGCTCAAAAGAGATCCTTCAGGGAACTATGGAGCCTATTACAGACATCCTTCCTTTCTCAGCTCTTGCACAATTTAGCTGCAGTACTACACAGCCTTGTTCCTCTGTTCCTATCGATTATTACGATGAATCACTCGGACAGATCATTTCCTGGAACTGGTCATTCGAGGGAGGAACTCCTGCTACATCAACTGAGCAAAACCCAAGTGTTACTTATAGCGCTACCGGTGAATATGATGTTGAACTGATCGTTTATGATGGTACTGTTTATGATACCTTGCTCATTGAGAATTATATCGATGCCATTACTACCCCACCTGTATCCGGAACGCCAAGCGGCCCCACAGAATTATGTGACGGGATCGCAGGATATACGTATACAACCTCTGGAGCGAACTGGTCTACTGATTACACATGGGAGATCAACCCATCATCAGCTGGTACTATCATGGGAGCAACGACTCTTGCCACTCTCGACCTTGACCCTAATTACGTAGGCCTTATCGATATTACGGTAAGAGGTAACAACCAATGTGGTGATGGTGTATGGTCAGATGCATTTCAGGTGGAAGTATTTCCTCACCCACTGCCATTCTGGATCTCTGATGGAAGCACCTATTGTGCAGGCTCACAGGGTGTAGAAGTTACACTTGATGGCTCAGAATCCGGTATTGAATATGAACTATATCGTGATGCTGTTGCCACAGGTAATATCGTGATCGGAACGGGTGATGTCATCAGCTTCGGTTACCAGACCACCGATGGTCTCTATACCATCAGCGGGAATACAGGATATTGCGATGCCAACATGTATGGCAATGCCTACATCTATGCTGTTGAAGCCCCCGGGCAGTCAGCTACACCTTATGGAGCAGATGCTGTTTGTATTGGTGGAACCAATGATTATTCAACCGATGGTGCCCCTGATGCCGAGATTTATGTATGGACCCTCGACCCACCTGCTGCAGGTGTGATCACAGGAACTACCGTTGATGCCAGCGTTGTATGGGATGCCGCATACACAGGCGCAGCCACCATTACAGTTCAGGGTAACAATGATTGCGGCGATGGTGTTGTATCAGATCCATTTGATGTTACTGTTGAAGCCTTACCTGCACCTGAAATATCCGGTGAAGCATACGTTTATGCAAATACTACACATGCATATTTCAGTGCAGATCATACCGGAGCTGCTTATGACTGGAGCGTTACCGGCGGAACCATTGCCAGTGGCCAGGGAACAAATGAGATCACTGTTGATTGGGGCGGTGCCGGTACAGGATATGTAAACCTTACCGAAACATCAGCTGCTGAATGTGAAGGCAGTGCTACCGAATATGTGGTTGAGATCATGCCATTGGGAGTTGAAGAATCATTTATGACAGAAATCAACCTCTATCCTAATCCTGCCGGTGAATCACTGAACATCGAGCTGTATTCTGAAAAGAATGCAAACATTCAGGTACTGGTAGTGAATCAGACCGGTCAGATCGTGATTAATAACGTTCAGGCTCTTAATGCCGGAAACAATAAAACGACGCTGAACACATCTGATCTTCCTGGCGGATACTATACCCTTAAAATGATTGCTGATGATGGAACATTTGTTCATCGGAAGTTTGTAGTTATGAAATAACTCATGAGGGTTTTATAATAAAGACCTGTGAGGTTCACGAACCTCACAGGTCTTTTTTTTTAAGCTAACTTTGCCTTTCACATTCCATGGATTTCTCAAACTATACCGGTGAACTTGCAGCGCTCGCTACTGCTGTATTCTGGACGATTACGGCCATGGCATTTGAGGTGGGCAGTAAAAATATAGGGTCGCTGGCATTAAATATGATCCGCCTTGTACTGGCCTTTATCTTTCTTTCTGTTTTTAACCTGATCGTACGAGGATTGATATTTCCTGTCGATGCAAGCGTGCATGCATGGGTGTGGCTTTCGGTGTCGGGGCTGGTAGGCTTTGTCTTTGGTGATTATTTTTTGTTCAGAGCTTTTGCAGCCATCAACGCCCGCATTGCCATGCTCTTCATGACCCTTGTTCCCCCCATTACTGCCGTGATAGGCTGGGCCCTCCTGGGGGAGACTATGACAACACTCGAGGTGACAGGGATGGTGCTTACCATCAGCGGGATTGCCATGGCTATCTTCAGCAGGGGAGGGGAAAATGGAAAGAAGATAAAATTATCCTATCCCGTGAAAGGGATACTGTTTGGAATGGGTGGTGCTCTCGGACAGGCCGTAGGACTGGTACTAAGTAAATACGGCATGGGTGATTATCATGCCTTTGCAGCAACACAGATCAGGATCATTGCAGGTATGATTGGCTTTGCCATGATAATTATTGTTTTGAAAAAAGGCTACCTGATACGAAAGGCATTTAAGAGCCGTCCCGGCATGATAGGAACAGGAATAGGATCGGTATTCGGACCATTTCTCGGGGTTTCGTTCTCACTTATCGCTGTAAAATATGCAAGCACCGGGGTGGCCTCTACCCTCATGTCCATTGTACCCATACTGATCATCCCCCCGGCGGTATTATTCTTCAAACAAAAGGTGAGCTGGCTGGAAGTGCTGGGCGCTTTTATCAGTGTTAGCGGGGTAAGCTTATTCTTTATATAAGCCAATAGGATATTATTGTGTTATTTCTAAGCGTGAATGTGCTAATTGAATCAAAAATTTTATAGCTTTACGAGTAATTGAACCAAATGAAACCTTAGTCATGAAGAATCTTAAACCAAGCCTTGTATTACTATTATTAAGCCTATTATTTGTCGCACTCAGCAATCCGGCTATCGCAGGAAAGAAAAAGATCATTTTCGGTACTTCCGAACCTGATGCCAAGATCTATATCGACGGCCAACTGATGGGTAACGGACAGGTAGAGGTGATCGTACTCAGCAACAGCTGTGTTACTGTGCGGGCAGAAAAAGTAGGCTTCCTGAATGTAACCATAAACTTTTGCAACAAGAAAGGTTCAGCCGTTCCTCCAAAATCATATTATGCCCAGATGCAGCCTGATGATGCCTACGATGCATCGGTGCAAACGGATATTGCCAACATCGACATTGAGATAAAAACTAGCCTGGAGGAGATCCAGGCATGGAAACTCCTAAGCCAGATCATCACTACACATTTCGATGTGATTGAGATCACAGACCGGGAAACAGGATACCTACGTACATCATGGGTGGTTCAGTCTTTTATGCAAAACACTATACGAACACGCATAATCGTAAAGCTGGGGAACTCTAACCCTTTAGCATACAAGGTAAAACTGGTCAGCGAGGAATCGAGGGTACCCGGTACATCGGTTAAAAGCGATGAACTTTACCGTGAGTGGGATCGCGTACTGAGGAAATATGAAAATATCATAGGAGAAATGCGTGCAAGGTTGCAATAAGAATTGAAAAGGTACAGATTCAGCAAATAAGAACATGCCGCATAGAAATGCCGGGAAAATGCTAAATTTACCCGGCATTATTTTTTAAATAAAATCTTATATCATGAAAAAGTTGTTCCCCCTACTGATGATCTTATTCATTTCTCTTGGCCTGAGTGCTCAAAAGAATATCGATAAGAAGCTAAAAAAACTGGATGCCTATTATGAACAAGCTATTGCTGACTGGGAAGTTCCAGGGATGGCCGTGGCAATTGTAAAGGATGGAGAGATCATCTTTTCAAAAGGATATGGGACCATTAATGTGAATACGGGAGAAGCAGCTGATGGCAATAGCTTATTTGCTATCGCATCAAATTCAAAAGCATTTACATCTGCCGCTCTGGCTATGCTGATCGATGAAGGCAAAATGTCATGGAATGACAGGGTCAGGGATTATCTCCCCTGGTTTGAATTGTATGATCCTTTTGTGTCAGATAATTTTACGATTGCTGACTTGCTAACGCATCGTAGTGGCCTCAAAACTTTTAGCGGCGATCTTTTATGGTATGGCAGCAATTTGAGCAGGGAAGAAGTGGTTAGAAATGCGAAATATCTTGAACCCACTTTTGGATTCAGGGATGGATGGGGATACAGCAATATTATGTATATCTGCGCCGGGCTGGTAATAGAGGAGGTGAGTGGGTTGAGCTGGGACGAATTTATAAAGCAAAGGATACTTGAACCACTGCATATGGATCGTACGGTGAGCTCTACAAATTCACTGGCAGGGATGGATAATGTGTCATTACCGCACAATGATTTTGAAGATAGTATTATCAGCATTGATTGGCTGAACTGGGATAATATTGCTCCTGCCGGCGGACTGATATCATCCGTGAATGATGTCTCTCAATGGCTGATCTTTCAAATGAATAAAGGGATCACCCCTGATGGTGATACCCTGATCAGCAGCAGGCGCTTTTCAGAAATGTGGACACTAAACAATTCGCAGGGGGTAAGCTCTTGGTCAGAACAAAATTGGCCTTCAACACATTTTAAGGGTTATGGCCTTGGATGGGCACTTTTCGATTATCATGGTAAGAAGATCATTGGCCACGGCGGTGGATATGATGGCTTCATTTCCAATACTACTTTCGTTCCTGAAGAAGGCCTGGGCATGGTATTTCTGACCAATAAAAACTCTAGCCTGTATTATCCGCTGAAGTATAAAACGATGGATGTTATGCTGGGAGCTGAAGAAGAGAAAGATTGGAGTGCAGACTTTCTGAGCATGATGAGTGGCAGAGATGCACGAAAGGAGGAAGCACAGGCAAAGGCAGAGGAAGAACGTGCGAAGGATTCCAAACCAACACTCCCTGTTGAAGACTACCTGGGAACCTATAATTGTAAAATGTACGGCGATGCAAAAATATATATGGACGGAGACCAAATGATGCTTGATATGTTGCCTACTGATATCTTAATAGGTAAGCTCAGCCACTGGCAATACAATACCTGGAGGATCGACCTCCTGGATGTCCCCTCACTCCCTTATGGCCTGGTAAATTTCGTAATGGATGATAAAGGAAAAGTAGTGGAAATGCAAATAGATATCCCGAATCCGGATTTCTATTTCGATGAGTTGGAGTTTTTAAAAGTGAAATAGATTCGAATCCTATTCTATCGATCGTAAGAATATTTATTTCTTTCCTCCTGGCGAATTATAAGGAAGGGTAATATCGTAGGTGATTTCCATGGGAGAAGATCCATTAACTACCTCGTCATAATAAAGATAATCAAACCATTCATAAAGATCTTTTGAACCAGTGGCCCAGGTAATAGTAACAACAACCCTGTCTTCTGAATTTGCAAAATAATAAGAATATACCATTCCTGAGAACCAACCACCGTTTGAACTTGAAGGGATATGATCTAAGTAATACTCCCCGGAAATAGTATTATCGCAATATTGTTTTTTAATCTTAAAGTGAACATCACCTTCATAAGGGACATCATCCTTGTAGTAGATATAGGCTGAAATCACAAATGATCTGGAAATCTCCGGTTTTTCGGTTTCAACACATCGACTATCATCCTCACGCTCCTCTTCCTTATTGCACATGGCAGCCATGAAAATCGCGGAACATACAATTAAAATAAATAAAATTAAATTTTTTCTCATCGGTTAAATTTTAATGGTTCGAAATGGGTTAATTGGATTCGTGAACCACTAAGTTAAGAAAATATTTTGAGAAGCCAGATGTATTAGAATATTGCTTTTGCGATCTGCCTGATATTATCCGACTTGCCCATGGTGAAGTAGTGCATGACAGGCGCTCCTTTGCTTACAAGTTCTTTGGATTGCATAATGGCCCATTCAACACCCACTTGCCGTGCTTCTTTATTGCCTTTGCATTTGTCAATTTCAAGTTGCAGCTCTTCCGGTATGGAAATGCTGAAGGTGCGTGGCAGGGTACCCAGCTGGCTTTTGGTGGAGATGGGTTTTAAGCCAGGGATGATGGGAACGGTGATCCCCGCTTTCCTGCATCGATCAACAAAGTCAAAATACATGCTGTTGTCGAAGAACATTTGTGTTACAATGTACTCGGCCCCTGCATCGATCTTTTCTTTCAGGTGTTTGATATCTGTTTGTATGTTGGGCGACTCCGCATGTTTCTCCGGGTAGCCGGCAACACCAACAGCAAAATCTGTAGAAGTGGTGTTCTTAAGTTCTTCATCCAGGTACCCACCATGGTTCAGGTCCATGATCTGCCTGATGAGTTCAGAAGTATATTGATGTCCGCCTTTCGTAGCCCTGAAAAATTTCTCACCGGGCAGATTGTCTCCCCTGACCACCAAAAGATTGTTTATACCGAGAAAGTGGAGGTCGATCAGTCCATTCTCCGTTTCTTCAAAATTGAATCCGCCACAAATGATATGAGGAATCACCTCAATGCCATATTTAAATTTGATGGCTGCTGATATACCAATCGTTCCCGGGCGTTTTCTGAGTACTTTTCTTTCGATGCTGCCATCGGCATGTTCCCTGAACTCTACCTCTTCCCGGTGATAGGTTACCTCAACGAATTTGGGGTCAAACTCAATAAGCGGGTCAATGGTATCATAAATGGATTG
>QMPN01000074.1 GCA_003648575.1 Bacteroidota bacterium | reverse complement strand
TTTCAATGTTCAGACTGACCCTGTACCCGGTGTTGCTTGGAACCTCGACCTCTATTTCGATGATGGTGGAGATGGACACTTCGACGGACAGAGCACAGAAACCTTTACATACGCACAGGACACATGGATCTTTGTTCAAATAGACTATGATCTTGATGCAGGATTCGGACAAGTATTGTTCGATGGTGTATTGGTTCTCGAATTTGTAAATGAATTGACCATTGGTGGTATCGACTATTATGGTGCTGATTCTGGTGGCGATCCAGGTGCGTATTATGATGATGTTTGCTTCGGACCTGGTTGGGTTATCACAGGTATTGAAGATGAAGGAGCCATCGCAGAAAATAATACCACATTATTTCCGAATCCTGCAACTGACAGGGTTACGATCAGATCTAACAATATTATTGACGAAGTCCTGATCTATAACAATATGGGTCAGTTAGTATTTTCAGGACCCGTTAATGATGACCAAATAATGGTGAATACTTCAACCTATGTCACCGGCATGTACATTGTACAGGTCAGAACAGGCACAGCTGTTGAAGTCCGTAAACTTATAATTGAATAAGTTTAAGGGGTAGGATTATCATAAAGGGGCTTCGGCCCCTTTTTTTATGGCATGATTCGTGATTAAGTATGCAATAAATGCGTGAAGGGGATGTTAATTTGTGTAGAAAGAGGGCGGTTTTTATAGTCCGCTGAAATATATTGTATATTTGTTTCCATAAAAATGGCCATGTTTATGAAAAGGATTTTGTTATCAATTGTTGGAATCTTCATTATAGGATCCGTTGTTTCCCAGGTGGTGAATGAATCAACCATCAGGAAGTTCAATATTGGAGTTGGTATATCTACAGATATATGGGGCGGTTTGCCTTCCAACATGAAAGCGCGCACCATCAACCAGGGAGCCCAGGTGTTCGGATTATACAACTACCGGGTCAAAGAAAGTTCTATTTACCTGGCCGGGGGTATTGGCATAGGAATGCATAACCTCTACAGCGATAATATTATTAATGATGTCAAAGCGGATTCAATAACATTTATAAAAATATCCGATGATGTCAGCTACAAGAAAAGTAAGCTCAGCCTGGCATACATTGAAATTCCGGTCGAGTTCAGAATCAAGACAAAGAAACAATTTCGTATCGCTTTCGGATTTAAGTTTGGCTACCTTGTCAATGCTCATGTTAAGTACAAAGGAAACCGTATTACTGCCATCAATGAGGATGGTACCATGGAAACTGACGAAGTCAATGTGAAGGTCAAATCCAAGGATGTTTCACAGGTTGAAAGCTGGCGTTACGGACCCACGTTCAGGATTGGCTACAAATGGTTTAACGTGACTGTTTATTACCAGATATCCAAAGTGTTCAAAGTAGATAAAGGACCGCAGCTATATCCTATCTCCATTGGGATTGCGGTTATTCCTTTCTAAATCAATAGTAAAGTATCAGCAGAAAAGTTACCAGGAAGCCGACAAGGTATCCTGCGTATATCTGTGCCTGTGTATGAGACCCGGCACGCAGGCGGGCAAAGCCAAGCAATCCACTTACAAAAACTGTCGCAGCTATCAGCCAGAGCAGATCGAGGAGCAGAACCGATTGCAATGCAATAAGGATGCCCAGTGCCCCACCCATGGAAACTGTATGGGCACTGATCTTCCAGTAAATATTTATCAGCAGGGTAAGTATTGCCAGGATACTGGCCCCGAGCATGACATAATAATAAACCGGGGAGATGTTGATCTGCCAGACCATATAGGTAGCCAAAAAGAAAAATATGGATGTGGCAAGATATGGATACAGGCGTTCCTCCCTGTTTTCCATACCCATACTTTTGAGAAGCCGGAAACGATACATCCCGTATATAGTGATCATGGGGAATATGGCCGATGTGATTAGGATCAGCACGATGATCTGCCATCTGGCCCGCACGGGTATCATCAGGGCAAAGAATATATTCAGATTCATCAGCACCGCCACGAAATAAGTTGGTATCAGCAGTGGGTGAAAAACAATGGACAGGATCCGGGCAATACGCGCTTCCATACTATAGTTCCTTTCTCAGCCGGGCAACCGGGATATTTAGCTGTTCCCTGTACTTGGCTACGGTGCGGCGCGCTATGTTGTAGCCCTTTTCTTTCAGAATATTAGTGAGTAGCTCATCAGTATGAGGCTTGGTTTTATTCTCGCTGTCAATGCACTCGCTAAGGATCTTCTTTATTTCACGTGTTGATACTTCTTCACCGGATTCAGTTTGCATTGACTCCGAGAAGAAACTCTTGAGGAGAAATGTCCCGAAGGGCGTCTGGACATACTTGCTGTTAGCTACCCTGGAAATAGTTGAGATATCAAGGTTTACGATATCGGCAATATCTTTCAGGATCATGGGCCTCAGTTTGGTCTCATCCCCTGTCAGGAAATAATTACGCTGAAACTCCATGATGGCATTCATGGTTACAAAGAGGGTATTCTGACGCTGCCTGATGGCCTCCATAAACCATTTGGCAGAATCTATCTTCTGCTTTATGAACATGAAAGCTTCCTTCTTCTTCTTATCTTTCTTGTTTTCGGCATATGCCTCCATCATGTTGGTATATGCATGGCTCAGCCTGAGCTCCGGTGCGTTCCTGGAGTTAAGGCTCAGCTCAAGGTCACCATTGGTATTATGAATGATGAAATCCGGAATCACATACTGTATGGTCTTGGTAGTTTCGGAAAGTGAATTTCCGGGTTTGGGATTCAGCTTGAGCACTTCAGCAAGGGCACCTTTGAGTTCATCCTCATTGATCTTTGCCTTCTTCATGATCTTGTCGTAATGCTTCTTGACAAACTCATTGAAATGATTTTCAAGCACTATGATGGCCAGACCAACTGCCGGATGATCTTCATCCTGCTTTCGTCGCAATTGTATAAGGAGGCATTCCTGCAGATTGCGTGCCCCTATTCCTGCCGGATCGAATTCCTGAACAACCTTCAGTATCTCAAGTATCTCGTCATCGGACACATTAATGTTTTGCGCAAAAGCCAGGTCGTCGACCATGGCACTGATTTCCCTCTGCAGGTAACCCGAATCATCCAGGTTTCCGATAATGGTCTCGGCAATGACCTTTTGTTCATCGGTGAGCATCCTGAGCCCCAGCTGTGAGAGGAGCATATCCTGAAAGCTCAAGCCGGAGGCATACGGGATATCCTTGCGTTCATCATCCGAGCTCTGGTTATTGATGCTGGTCTTATACGACGGGATCTCGTCATCCTGCATATAATCATCCAGGTCAAACTCATCTTCTTTGCTATCGTACTCATCTTCCGGGTTTTCGTCACGAGTATCATCCCCATCGATGGCCTCGTCCTGGTCTTCTTCAGCTGCACTTGCCTCTTCCAGAGCGGGATTTTCTTCTATTTCCTGTTTTATTCTTTGCTCAAGAGCCATGGAAGGAATCTGCAACAGCTTCATCAGCAGTATTTGCTGTGGTGACAGCTTCTGTAGAAGCTTCTGCTGCAGGCGTTGGTTGAGCATATGTCAGATTCAGTTTTGTAATGTTTATTCTACACCGAAAATAATCAAATAGCAACTAAAAACCAATATAAATAGAATAGAAAATCAGCTTTTATGATCAGAAATCAGCATTCTGCGGAGCACGAGGGAATGGGATCACATCCCTGATATTGCCCATGCCGGTAACAAAGAGCATAAGTCGTTCAAAACCCAGGCCGAAGCCGCTATGCGGAACGGTACCAAACTGCCTCGTCTCGAGAAACCACCACATGCTGTCCATGGGGATTTTCATTTCCTCGATGCGGTTGAGAAGTTTGTCATAAACTTCCTCACGCTGTGATCCGCCAATGATCTCTCCGATCTGCGGGAAAAGCACATCCATGGCCCGGACTGTTTTACCGTCATCATTTTGCTTCATATAGAAGGCTTTGATATCTCTGGGGTAATCCGTTATGATCACAGGCTTATTGTAATGTTTTTCTACCAGGTAGCGTTCATGTTCTGACTGCAGGTCTGCCCCCCAGCCTTCGATAGGATAATTGAACTTTTTCTTTTTATTATAGTTGGAGTTCCTGAGCACCTCTATGGCCTCAGTATATGTTATTCTTTCAAATTTTTCATCCAGTACAAAATTTAGCCTTTCGATCAGGTCCATAGGAGCACGATCCTGAGCCTTTTTATGTTTCTCCTCTTCTTTCAGTCTGTTGTTCAGGAATTCCAGATCATCCATACAATGATCCAGGGCATATTGCATCAGGAACTTCAGCATATCCTCAGCCAGGTCCATATTGTCGTTAATATCGGCAAAGGCCACCTCGGGTTCTATCATCCAAAATTCTGCCAGGTGCCTGGAGGTATTTGAGTTTTCTGCCCTGAAAGTAGGGCCGAAAGTATACACTTTGCTCATAGCCAGAGCAGCAAGCTCAGCTTCCAGCTGCCCCGATACGGTAAGGTTGGTTTCCTTGCCGAAAAAATCCTGCTTGTAATCTATTTCTCCGTCTTCGGTAAGCGGTGGATTCTTGGGATCAAGCACACTAACATGGAACATCTCTCCTGCCCCTTCTGCATCGGAGCCGGTGATGATGGGTGTATGTATGTTATAGAAACCGCGATCATTAAAAAACTTATGTATGCCGAAGATCATGGCATGCCTGATCCGGGTAATCGCACTAAAAGTGGAAGTCCGGAAACGCAGGTGTGCCTTTTCTCGAAGGAATTCCAGGCTATGTCTTTTCGGTTGCAGTGGATATACGTCCGGGTCTGCCAGGCCCATCACCTCAATATGCTCGGCCTGCAACTCATTGGCCTGCCCGCTGCCTGCTGATTCCACCAAACGGCCGTCCACAGAAATAGATGCCCCGGTAGTGATCTGCGCCAGCACATCCTCACCGATCTTCTCCACATCGGCAACGATCTGTAGATTATTAATGGTCGACCCGTCATTCAATGCTATGAATGCAACGTTCTTACTCTGTCTTTTAGTCCGTACCCAACCTTTGGCATTTACATTTTCGTTTACCTGGTCAGACCCCACAAGGTCAACAATATCAATTCGTTTCAAAGCTTCTTGTTTTAGTTTATTACATGTGCAAAATTAATCACTTTTTGATTCAATCATCGGGTGCTTCTAAAAATGTTAATTTTGGAAGCAAAGAAAATGTTATCATGGGTAGTGGGAGCAATATTTTTAGTGGTGCCGAAAGGCCTTTTCTGATTGCAGGACCTTGTGCCGCAGAGTCGCGTGAGCAGCTGATGGCAAGCGCAGAAGCCATACAGGGAATCAGGGGCCTGGTGGCATTCCGTGCCGGTTTGTGGAAGCCTCGTACCCGTCCGGGTGATTTTGAAGGCGTGGGTGAGCAGGGATTGGATTGGCTCAAAGAGGTGAAGGAGCGTACAGGACTGAAGCTGGCTGTAGAAATAGCCATACCTTCACATGTTGAAGCCTGTCTGAAGGCAGGAGTAGATATTGTTTGGATAGGGGCACGAACAGTTGTAAGCCCGTTCGTGGTCGACGAAATTGCCACTGCCCTCAAGGGAAGTGAGGTATGCGTCATGGTCAAGAACCCCCTCAACCCCGACCTGAGCCTCTGGGCAGGTGGTATAGAGAGACTGCTGAATACGGGAATCAAAAACCTCGCAGCAGTGCACAGAGGCTTTGATATGTACTACAGCAAGCCTTACCGCAACCTTCCATTGTGGGAAATCCCCATTGAGCTGAAAAATATTTTCCCGGAGCTTCCTGTTCTTTGCGACCCCAGCCATATCGGAGGACAAAGGGAATACCTGTCACGGATATCTCAAAAAGCCCTCGACCTGGGCATGGATGGCTTAATGATAGAAACGCATATCGACCCCGGGAAAGCACTGACTGACGTGGCCCAGCAAATAAGCCCTGAAGAATTAAAGCAAATCATTGCCGGCTTAAAAATCAGGGAACAACAGGGGAAAACCGATGCCAGCCTCGAAAAATACCGTACATCCATTGATGAACTGGACGAACAGTTGCTTGACATACTCTCCAAAAGGATGCAATTATCAGAGCTGATCGGCTCGCTTAAAAAGGAACAAAACCTTGCACCCTACCAGCCGGATCGATGGGTCGGCCTGCTTCAGGACCGCCTGGAAAAAGCAAGCTCTTTAAAGCTCAATACAGCTTTTGTAAAAAAAGTTTTTGAAGTGATTCATATAGAATCGATAAGCAAGCAGGAATAGAAAAACCTTAGATCCAACGCTTCCTTTTGAAATAGAGCAACATTATGGCAACGATCGCAACCATGGAAACCAGCACTATAAAGAATGAGTTGGGATCATCCTGAAATGGTAAGCCCACATTCATGCCGTAAAGGCCGGTGATAAAGGTAAGGGGAAGCAAAATGGTTGAGAAGAAGGTAAGCACCTTCATGATGTCGTTGATCTTATGCGCCTGCAATGAATCAAAGGTTTTAGAGAGACCTTCGATCAATTCCTGGTAGTCCTCGGTCATATCCCACATTTTCTGGTAGTAGTCAAGGATATTTCCCCAATAATCTTCCATATTCTCAGCAAAACCCTCAATCTTACCGATTTCAAAACGCTGAAAGAGAGGAAGCTGTGGTTTGAAGATCGTATTCAGAAGAATAATGTTTTTTCGTGTGATGGAGATCTTTTCGATGGTTTCCCTGGATTTTCTACTAAAAAGCTCTGTATTCAGAAACTCCACATCATTTCCCACCTTGCGGAGAAATATCATGGTTTCCCGCATCAGGCGTTCCAGGATATTGTAAAGGATGGCATCGGAAGAACCTACTTCGAAGGCTTCATTCCTTGCCTGCTGCTCCTGGGCTTCCCTGAACATACTCATCACCACCCAGTTTGAGCTACTAATGGTCATCACATAATCCTCACTCCAGAAGATCTTAACTTCCTTGGTCTGGAGAAACTTTCCTGATTTGTCGAAATTCGGAAAATGCAGGATCATGAAATAGTAATCATCATAGATATCCACCTTCGGACGCTGGTTCAGCTTCGAGCGACAATCTTCAATGTCGAGCAGATGGAAATGAAAGTCATCCGCAAAGACCTGCAGGTCATTCTCGTCCGGGTTAAGGACGTGATGCCATTTCAGGGTTCCTATTTTGATGGTTTCGATCATTTCCTTGCAAGGGATTACAATAGTTTAAGCCGGAATTCTCCGTCATGGTTCCCAAAAGTAAAGAATTTTGGAATATGAGGGAATTCCGGGGTATAGTTTTAAACGACAAAGCCTGTTTAAGGTTACCCCTTCAGGAATGAAGAATTATTCGTGATTACTTGTTCGTGAAGATTGGAGGTATTGACTATTTCCAGCGGAAGGTGGCCAGGAGGTGCTCGATGTCCTTTTTTAAGAAGTCGATCACAGGAGAAAGGGAGTCATTATTGGGCACTACATCGAAATAAAGAGCCCCTCTGACAAAATGCTTGTTGCTGTCGGTAATAAAAAACTGGCAGGGAGAGGCAGCACCCATGCCATCGATATGGTATATGAGCCCGTATAATTTTTTGTCCCTGTCGAGGATAAGCGAATCATTAATGGCACTGGCTTTAGGAATATGTTTCATCACAAACTGCCTGGAATCTTCAAGGTATTGAACCAGATTGCCATCAACTTCTTTATAACTCAGGTGTATCCTTCCTTTAAAATCCGGAAAGTCGATGTTCAGCCAGTAGATCTCCTCAGGAGTAATAGGATCGGGGCCTATAGTGGCATAAAGCGGGTATTCGAAAGAATATGGAAAAGTAGAATCGAAGCTTTTGTATTCATGTTCAGGCAGATCGATCCGAAAATAACCACTAGGCTTTGGAGTATAGGTCTCATCGCATGCAGTAAGCAGGATCAAAAAAAATAGTGCAGCGACTGCTATGTTCAGGATGCTTTTCATTCACATAAAATATTTAACAATGAAACAGTATAACAATGAAACAGTGGAACAATGAAACAGTGAAACAGTGAAACCATGAAACAGTTCCAAATTATTCCACCCGCTTTTTAGTGATACTTACTCTGATTCTCTTGATGCGCTTAAGGTCCACTTCTTCTACCTTAAAAGTATAGTTCATGAAGCTGCTTTCATCACCTTTACCGGGGATCTTTCCTTCCAGTTCGAGTATGAGCCCGGCCAGGGAGTCGGAATCACCTTTTACTTCATCGAAAAGATCGTCATCTTCCTCAACGATCTTACAGAAGTCGTTGATGGTTGTCTTGCCTTCAAAGATGTACGTATGATCATCGATCTTTTCAAACATAAATTCTTCTGTGCCTGAATCCGATTCGTCGGTAATCTCTCCCACAATCTCTTCCAAAACATCTTCAAGGGTAATAATACCGGATGTACCACCATATTCATCCACCACAATGGCAAGGTGTATCTTTTTCTCCTGGAACTCCTGCAGCAGGTCGTTGATCTTTTTGTTTTCCGGTACAAAGAAGGCATCGCGGATCAGGTGTTGCCATTTAAATTGTTCCGTTTTCTCGAGATGAGGTAAGAGGTCCTTAACATATAGGATGCCCTGGATCTGATCAAAGGTTTCCTTATATATCGGAATCCTTGAGAACCCTGACTCCACAATCACTTTCATTACTACTGTGAAAGCGGCATCCATGTCCAGTGCGACCACATCAACCCGCGACCGCATGATCTCCTTCACCTCAATGTCGCCAAATTTCACGATGCCCTGTAATATTTTTTTGCCTTCCTCCGGAGTGTCCTCCCCGGCGGTGAGTTCGATTGCATCCGACAGCTCGCTCCTCGACATCCCGTGTCCTTTTTTTGCAAGCTTATTATCGAGGAAGGACGTTGACCTGACCAATAATGAGCTGAAAGGATAGAATATTTTTATTAAAACGTTGAGCACCCCGGCCATACCCTTTGAAAACCTGACCGGATATACGCTGGCATACATTTTAGGCATGATCTCACCCAGCAATAATATGAGTGCCGTGATCACGACCACCTGAACCACAAATGCCAGGATGGGGAAGCTTGTCAGGTTAAACCATTGAGCTGCTATAAAGGTGGACAGAATCACGATGGCCACATTCACAAAATTGTTGGCAATCAATATGGTTGCCAATAGTCGCTTTGGCCTTTCCAAAAGCTTCAGGATCAGCTTTGCAGATCGTGAGGGCGAATCATTAAGCTTATCGAGGTGCTGTGGACCAAGAGAGTAAAAGCCTATTTCAGAACCTGAGATCATGGCTGAAAGGAAAAGCAGTATAAACAATACCACCAACGAGATCAGAATCGTGAATGAAAATGGTTGAATAAATGCATCGAGAATCACAGTGAATGCATTGTAAAGATGTCCGCCAGAATCAGCTTCTTCCAAGGATTATGTTTTAAAGCATACTGCCACCATTACAGCAGCAGTATATATTTCAGCCACAAAATTAAACAATTTCCGCTAACCTGCTCATATCGACAGTCCGTGGCACAATTGTGTACATGCTCCGGAACAAGCCGGAAAGATTAAAATGGCAGGTCATCTTTATCATTACCCGCATTTGCTTCCGGGGCTTTGCTTGCAGCAGCCGGTGCGGAAGGCGCAGCATCGTCAGAGTCACGTCTGCCTCCGAGCATGGTCAGGTTGTCGCCGAGGATCTCGGTTGTATACCTCTTCACGCCGTCTTTATCATCCCATGACCTGGTCTTGATCTTACCTTCGATATAAACCTGGTTGCCTTTGTGCAGGTATTTTTCAGCAATTTCTGCCAAACCCCGCCACAATACAATATTATGCCATTCGGTCTGTGTGACTTTCTGTCCTTCTCTGTTCTTGTATGTTTCGGATGTTGCCAGTGTAAAGTTGGCCACTTTTGCTCCATTTTCAAGGTTTTTCACTTCCGGGTCTTTACCCAGGTTTCCCACAAGAATTACTTTGTTGATTCCAGCCATTTTTCTCAGTTTTAATTTAGATTACAAATTTAGTGATTTTAGTGATGCCTCCCTTTAAGAAGACAAGCATTATTGCAGTGGGTTTAACTATTAATACCGTTTTTTGAAAAATGTCACACTTTTTCTTGAGAAAGTTTTGAGTGTTGGGTGTTGAGTTTTGGGTTGAATTTGTTAAATTGCAAGATATAATACCCGGTGAAACAACTTATCAGAGATTAACACATTTTACTGATCATCATATCAATTCATTGGTATACTCAACATTTGAAGTGAACCCGTTAACAAAAAATGTTAAATACATACTCCTCTTCTGCTTTTTCATTGCAGGCAAGTATTCTATGACACAGCAGATATATTTTAATCACAGATACCATCTAAGCGAATCCCAGGCCACATATTCAGCAACCAGTATTTTGGAGCATAATGGCAATTATTATATTTCAGGTGCAACCCAGGATACTATAACCCAGGATTGGGAATGGATATTTTTTATGCAGTTATCGGATTCTGGCTTTGTGAAGGAGGTTAATTATATAGGAGATAATGAACACGATTATTATACTGGCTGGCCTGGATCATCCCGTTTTCTGAATGATCATTTGTATTACGTTGGCAATAAGGTTTATTATTTCAGCCAGTCCCATTGGGCAGGTTTAATGGGAAAGCTAAATATCAATTTGGATACTGTTTGGTCACGAGAGTTTTTTGGAAATATTCCAAATCCATATACTAACCGCCAGTATTTTAACAATATGTTTGTTTGTGATGATGGCGATCTGATAATCACAGGAGAATTATACCATTATTCCGGCACTCCGAGTGAAGTTATATTATTAAAAACTGATTCAACAGGAGACGAGAAATGGTCAATGTTTTATGGTCAATCAGGTTTTAATATTGGTTACTCTGTCATCCAAACATCGGATGGTGGATTTGCAATAGGAGGCTACTGGAGAAACCCTAACAGTCCATCTAGCGGCGACCCCATCGTTATTAAGACTGATAGTATTGGTAATATGGAATGGGAGGTGAGTTTGGGCGGCCCAAGACCAGACAACAAAGCGATGCTCTGCAGGGGATCAGATGGGAGCATTATAGTAGGCACATTGTATGCAGATTCCACAACACATCCAATATGGGGAGATCCATATAGCCGAATTCATATTGTAAAACTGGATAATAACGGGAATACCATCTGGGACAGAAAATATGGCAAGAGTAATGTCACGAAGAATTATGTATCAAATATTCGATGCCTTGATGATGGAAGCATCATTGTATGTGGAAGTAGCCCAGTTGATTACAATGTGACTCCCGGAATTTCAGGTTGGGTGATGAAACTTAATACAGATGGAGACGAGCTCTGGTACCGATCATACGCAAATCTCTATGGGGGGCAAAGCGAGAACATACTGAATGATATCATCCCGACTTCCGATAAAGGATTTATTGCTTGCGGGTTTGTTCTTCCTGAGGAACCCGACACAGGCGTCCAGGAAGTCTGGGTAATAAAACTAGATAGCATGGGCTGTGACACACCCGGATGTGGAACAGTGGGTGTTTCGGATCACGCCAGATCCATTGATTCAAAAAGTGCGAACCTGCATATCTTTCCTAATCCGGCAAGTACGCAAATTATGATTTGTTCTTCGGTTCTCGTTCCACGGTCTTCGGTCTTCATATACGATTTGTTCGGCCGCTTACAAGATGAAATAATCATCACAAAAGGACAGAACGAAACAAAACTGGATATCTCAGCCTATCCGCCAGGAGTATATATTGCCGTACTTAAAGATGATAAAGGGCTTGTAAGCAGGGGGAAGTTTGT
>QMPN01000073.1 GCA_003648575.1 Bacteroidota bacterium | reverse complement strand
GTTGAGTGTTGAGTGTTGAGTGATCAAGAATTTTATACATGAACTGTCAACGAAAATTTGAACAAATAAAAAACCCCGCATCTCTGCAGGGTTTTTAAATCAAAATATCTTTCTCGATTATAAACCTAACTTGGCTTTAACAAGTGGAAGCACGTCTTCACCAGAGTCAAAGTAGAGTACAGTGCCCATACTTACATCCAGAATGTAGGTAAAGCCATTTGCTTCAGCTACTGCAGTAATAGCCTCCCTGGCTTTTGTGATCAGCGGATCATAAAGTTCCTGCTGTTTGACGCCAAAGGTTGACTCAGCACTCTGCTGAAATTCAGTAATGCGGGTTTCTAAATCGGCGATCTCTCTTTCTTTGGTTTGTTTGATGATATCAGACATGCCGTCAGCATTGTTTGTATAGTCCTGAACTTTGTTCTGATATTCAAGGTACATGGCACCAATCTGCTCTTCGAGTGAGCGCTGGTAATCCATCAGTTGTGTTTCGACGGAATCTTTCTCCGGCATCAGCTCGATGAGGGCTTGTGAATCAATGTGTCCGATCTTCAGATTAGCCTGTGACCAGGCGATTGTTGCTGTAAGCATAAAAGCTACAAGAAGTACAGCTTTCAGAATGTTTTTCATGTTATTTCAGTATAGATTATAAATTCTTTTTAACCCAGCAAATGTATGGAATAATTCAATATAAACACAAAAATATATTTATATTAATATCGGCCTGGCGGGTCTGATTTGCAGTGCCGTAACGGTTTATCTTTTACCCCCTTGTGGCGAGGAACTTTGATTCCCACCCTGGTGCTGTTCAATCATTTTATTGGCATTATTACTGTTCCCCGAAGAGCTGCCTGAAGAGGGTGCAGGTCCTTGCCTGTCTTCACGCCTCACGGTTTGCATTACGGTACCAACTTCATCCAGCACATCATCAGAAATGTCGTACTTGGCTTTCGCATAAAGAATGGAAAGGCTTCCTGCTTTGTCGAATACCAGCGCATAGTTTTGTGTTTCCGCGATCTCCTCTATAGCATTATAGATCTTTTCCTGAATAGGTTGTACAAGTTCCTGGCGCTTCTGGAATAAGTCACCTTCCCTGCCAAAACGTTGCTTTTGCAGGTCTTTAGCTTCCTTCTCCTTCTTGATGATCTCGTTTTCACGCTGTGCCTTCATATCCTCAGGAAGTAATACGGCTTCGGCCTGATAGTCTTTATACAGCTGATCAACTTCAGTGAACTTTCCTTCGATCTCCTTCTGCCATTGAATGGAAAACTCATCCAGGATATCAAGTGCATCCTGGTATTCAGGAATGTTGGTCAGAATGTAGTCAGAATCAACAAAAGCATATTTCTGTGCCGTGGTGACTGCGAATGCAGACAGGATAACGGCGATTGTTAAAATCAGTTTTTTCATATGTATGTCCTCCGATATTTTGTTTTTAATAGCAAATACAAAAAACCTGCCAAAAATTATTTTTTTGATTAATCGATTGATTGGTTGATAGAGAAGTGGAACTGTCCTTCATTGGCTCCCGGCAAACCAGGAACTTCATCAAACCCATATCCCCAGTCGAGGCCAAGCAGGCCAAACATAGGCAGGAATACCCGCATACCGAACCCGGCCGACCGGTAAAGGTCGAAAGGATTAAATGCCGGATGGTACAGCCATGCTTTCCCGGCTTCCAGGAATGCAAGGGCATAAATGGTTGCCGATGGGTTCAGAGAAAGCGGATAGCGGAATTCCAGCGTATACTTGCAATATACAGTACCACCAACGTTTCTGTCCTGGTAGTAGTAAGGTGTCAGTGTTTCATTACCATATCCGCGCATACCAATGATCTCCCTTCCGTCAAGGTTATTATAACCGGAGAGTCCGTCACCACCCAGGTAGAACCTTTCGAATGGAGTAATCCCAATATCGCTATTATATGATCCAAGGAAACCGTACTTCAGCCTACCCATGATCACAAACTTAGGCGCCACTTCGAGGAAGTAGGAAGCCTCAAATTTCCATTTATGGTATTCTATCCACTTATACTTTTCCTTATCCTCCATTTTGGTATAATCAGCATCGCTGAATAATGAATATGGCGGTGTTGCTTCCACAGACAATGAAAGATTGGATCCTGTACGGGGATATATATAGCTGGGCGCAGTGGAATTCCTGCCCAGAACAATATTGTAGTTGAAGTTATTATAAGTTCCTGTTCCGTCGCCGAAAGTGAAAATAGTTGTGTATTTATGCAGATCGTAGCGTTGCAGATTAATTGCCTGGTAGAGGGTAAAAAAGTCATCAGGCCATTTCAGGCGTTGCCCCAGTCCGAATGTCAATCCGTTGATCTTGAAATAGGCACGGTTTGTATCACTCCTTGGAAGTCCGTTTGAATACAATGAATGATAATAAGATACACTGAAGGCGTTCGGTTTCCTTCCACCCAGCCACGGCTCAGTAAAAGATGCACTGTAACTGATGTATCCCCTACCGTAACTCTGTATACGTAGTGAAAGCTTTTGCCCGTCACCTGACGGTATCGGCTTCCAGGCCCCTTTCTTAAAGAAGTTCCTTAAGCTGAAGTTATTAAAAGATACACCGAGCGTACCAATGATCCTACCATATCCCCATCCACCGGAGAGTTCGATCTGATCGGCAGAGGTTTCTTCAACCGAATAGACGATGTCGACAGTACCATCTTCGGGGTTAGGAATGACATCGGGGGCAATGGTCTCCGGGTTGAAATACTTCAGCTGGCCAAGTTCCCTGACCGTCCTGATGATCGCATCCCTGCTAAAAAGCTGACCGGGACGTGTTTTGATCTCCCGGATCACAACATGGTCGTTCGTTTTTGTATTCCCCTTTACCGTCACCTTATTGATGGTAGCCTGTTTTCCTTCACGCATCCTGATCTCAAGGTCGATAGAGTCATTCTCCACCCTTACCTCAACAGGCTCTGCCTGGAAAAAGAGGTAACCATCATCAAGATACAGGGAGCTGACATCGAAGCCAGCCGGATTAAAAGAGAGGTTGGTATTCAAAAGGTCTTTGTTATATACATCACCTTTCTGAATCTCAAGAATTTTGTCGAGTTGCTCTGCTGTATATTTTGTGTTCCCTACCCAGGTAATGTTCCTGAAATAATATTGATTTCCTTCATCAATCCAGACGTCGACATTCAAGGTTCCGTCGTCATTCCTGGAAATAGAATCCCTTGTAACCTTGGCATCCCTGTAACCGATCTCATTGTATTTATTGATCAGGTTGAGCACGTCACCCTCGTAGCTGCTTTCAATGAACTTGGAGGATTTAAATATCCTGAAGCGCATTGTTTTATCCACATATGACTGGAAATCTTCGATCGCCTTCGGGAACTTGAGCTGCAAGACATCCCAGACCACATCTACCAGCAACTTGTCAGCACCATAAAGCGGACGGAACAATCCTTTTTCTTTCGTTTCCTTAAAAGCTTTCTTCACCTTTGAAGTGGAGAGGGCTTCATTTCCATGAATATTGATCTGATAGATCCTTACCCTCGATTTTTTATCTACAACAATCTCCAGGATCACATTGTTAGCCTTCGTGGTATCAGCTATTTGCTTCACATCAACTTCCACATCGAGGAAACCTTTGCCGCTAAAATAGCCGCTGATGATATTGTTGATCCTTACCAGAAGATGATCAGTAACAACATCTCCACGGGTTATCCGCATCTCATCGCGAATATTATCTGCTTCCGATTTTTTGATTCCTTTAAAGGAATATTTGGTCAGCCGGGGCCTTTCAAGCAGGTAGATGTTGAGAAAAACAAGATCTCCCTGGAAGCGTGTAGCTGATATACGGACATCCTCAAAGAGGCCCTGGTCCCATAATTTTTTAACGGCATTGGTGATCTTTTCACCGGGAATATCAACCCTTTCCCCAATCTTGAGGCCGGAAAGCATGATAAGCACATTCTGGTCGAGGTATTCTATTCCTGATACCGTAATGCCGCCGATCTCATATTTCTTGGGCGCAGAATAGTCAATCACATCCAGGTCGTCGCTGATTTGCTGAGCCATCGATAACGGTGCTGAAAGCAATATAATTAGCATGCCAATTAATCCGGCAAGTAATTTACTGCAGGGAAATTTCGCCCCTAGCCTTTTTCGTCTGTCCGTATCTGTCATTCCCGCTTAATCTGCTTTTATTTGTTCACTTATTTTCCCAAATCTCCGTTCCCGGTTTTGAAAGTCGATCAATGCCTCGTAGAAGTCATCTTTCCTGAAATCAGGCCATAACTTCGATGTAAAGTACAGCTCAGCATAAGCAATCTGCCACAGCAGGAAATTGCTGATCCGATATTCGCCTGATGTTCTGATCAGCAGCTCCGGATCTGGCATATCCTGTGTTTCCAATGCCTGTTCGAATGCATGCTGATCAACTTTTTCAGCATCGAGCTCTCCTTCTGCCACCTGCTTAGCAATCTTTTTTGTTGCATTCAGGAGCTCCCATCTGCCGCTGTATGAGAGGGCCAGTGTGAGGGTCATCCTGTCGTTCCCTGATGTGTTTGCAATGGCTTTCTCCAGCTGCTTCCTTGTCATGGAAGGCAGTCCCATCAGGTCGCCGATGGCATTCAGCCTGATATTATTCTTATTCAGGGTCTTTGTTTCTTTGTTAATGGTTTTCAGCAGCAAGGTCATCAGGGCCTCTGTTTCGAACTTCGGCCGATTCCAATTTTCAGTGGAAAAAGCATAGAGGGTCAGGTACTCGATCCCCAGATCAGCCGCTGTTTCTGCTGCTTCCCTGACGGATGCAACACCGTTTTGGTGTCCAAAAATCCTGGGTTTGCCGCGCTGATTCGCCCAACGGCCGTTCCCATCCATGATGATGGCAACATGCTTTGGTAAGCGTTCAGGATCAATACGGCTCTTCAGGTCCATCGGTTAATTCTTTTTAATAGTCTCTTCTGTTTCCAAACTGGCTGCAACCTTTATCACGGCCAAGGTTAAACTTGTAGGTCAGGGATACACCTATGAAGGTATACCAGTCTTTATTACTGGGATTCCCCCTGGCTTCGTATGGCTTGTGGTTCATAGTGGGATCAGACATGATCTCTGCTGTGTTCGATGGATCAATACTTTCCCCGTCAAGGTAGTAGGTTTCGCTAACATCGTCGATATAGTCAGTGAAAGTTTTGCGTATTCCCCATTCCAGTGCAAATCCCAGTTTCTTGTTCAGGCTATACTTAAACCCTATACCAAAAGGAAACACGATCTGGGTAGTCTTGTATTTGCTTCTACCGTCGAAGCCTGCGTTTTGCCCTTCGGTGCCCAGGTCGCGCAGAGCGACACCATTTGCCTCAGGTTTAAACAATAATACCCCAACACCACCGAAGATGTAAGGTGTAAGAAAATTCCTTGTGCTTCCGGTGACGTAGTTAAAGAAATTGAATTCCACTACTGTAGTAATATCCGTGATCTTGGATTCAAACTTCAGACCACGGTTCTGCATGGCATTGGAAACATTGTCATCGCCTTCTATGGCTCCCCGCAGGCCGCTAAGTTTAACGGTCCATCTGGAATCCAGGTTTAACCTTGCCACGACTCCGTATGCAGGCTTAGTAAGCAAGAATGGGGTTCCGGGGTTCAGGTCTCCGATATAGTAGGTGCCGCCACCCAAAAGCCCTACCTCAAGGGTCTTTTGCGCATGCAAACCAAAAGCACCAATTATCATAATAATAATTAATGTTATCTTCTTCATATAGTTCCCAAAACGCATTATTTCCAAATTTCTTATCTCTTGATCAATTAATTTCTAACATCCAGTCCCCATTTGAGTTTATCACGAATGGTTGTAAAGAAATCTTTATGCTCGATTTTAACGAGGTTGAAGCTAAAATCTGCCCTTCTGATCCGCAATTCAAGTCCGGGTTCAATTACATCTGTCTTTGAATCCAGGCTAACCAGGTATTCGCTGTCTCTGCCTTCCACCCTGATGCTGATCTCACTTTTATCAGAAATCACGATCGGCCTGATGGTCAGGTTATGGGGAGCCAGTGGTGTGATCAGTATATTCTCGGATCCCGGCGACACTATAGGTCCCCCGCTGCTTAGTGAATATGCAGTGGAACCTGTAGGGGTTGCCACGATCAATCCGTCAGCCCAGTATGAATTCAGAAATACCCCATCCACGTAAACATGGATCACGATCAATGCCATTGATTCCTTACGGGTCACTGTAATATCATTCAGAGCACAGTGAAAGTCCCCAAAAATATCTGCATCGGAAGACAGGCTCAGCAATGTGCGTGGTTCGAGCGTATATTCTCCTTTTAGTACTTTTTCGACGGCAGGGATTATATCATCCCTTGAAATACTTGAAAGAAAGCCCAGCCTGCCCAGGTTGATCCCCAACACGGGAATGCCTGAATCACGAACCAGTGAAACCGTATCCAGCAGGGTGCCGTCACCCCCGATGGAGAATACCATGTCTGCCTTTCCTTTCAGCTCACTGTGGTTGCAGAAAGGAGTTGCTTCATAATTGAAATCCTTATTTTTCCGAAGGTTTTCAAGAAATGGCTTATATACCAGCAAATCACACCCGTTCTCTTCCAGTTTGTTGATTAGCTGAAGAAGGTATGGATAGTATTCTTTCCTGATGCTTTTTCCGAATAAAGCAAGCTTCATTTCAAGATGTTCTGATAATACCTAAAAACCGATGCAAGTTTACGAAAATCTGCGGATTTGTACTTATAGACTTCAGAATAATTAACATTATAAAGGGCATGCCTATATTGACGCCATAAAATGCAGAAAAAAGCCATGTTCGTTCATGCGGTTAAAAGAATACTCCAGTCTGAGAACGAGGTCGTAATACGTAACGAAATCAATTCCGACACCATATCCTATCAGCAGGGAATTCTCAAGCTGGTTATTCAGGGCGGGATCAGGATAAAAATTGTCTACAAAGCCCATATCAAAAAAGGCGTTCAAATAAAAGGCGTAGTGCACTTTGCTGAATTTCTCCGATTTAATAAAATTCAGATTGAAGTCTCTTCTTGGCAGAAGGGCAAACTTAAAATTATTCTTGAGTATGCCGAAGTTCTGACCATTTACGACATAGTACTCATAGCCTCTTACGATATCCCTTCCATATCCAATTGCCCGGTTCATATAAAAAGGCTGTATGGATTCGCTTGAAAATTTAGAGTTTAGTCCGGTAGCGAAATACCATCGGTTCCCCATCTGAAAGAATTTTCGAAACGTAGATCGTACATAAAAAACATCCAGGCCACCATTATCGAAAAACTCAAAGCCCCGTTTTACCAATTCAAGGTCGAAATAATATCCTTTCAAGGGGTATGGTTTATCATCCCTGTGATCGCTCTTAAAGCGGTATGCCAGTGAAAAATATTGCAATATCTCCTTGTCGGCATAGCTAAATCCGGGATTAATAAGCAAAAGGGTATCAGCAAACTTCCAATAATTGTACTCCAGCCTGAAGGTGTGCGTATTATATATCTCATTGCGCAGGATCAAGGCAAGATAAGAACTAACCTCCTGCTGTATGTACTCTTCATCATCCCTGTAATATACCAGGCGGTCATCCTCATTCATAACCGGCACCTCATGGGTTCTTCCATAGGCGGCGCCGACACCCAGCCCAATTGTTTCCTTCTCGTTGAGGTAAGGGATGGTATAATCGAAGCCGTAGAGTTCATTATATCCGAAGCGCGCTGTTAAGTTGAGCTGCTCTTTCCTTCCCCTGAAATTGCCCCATTTGAGGACAACCCCATAACTCATACGTGACAGGTCTCTGTTTTCATTCCACCAGGTATTGAAATTACGGTCAGCAAACTCGATAGTAGGCCATGGCCAGATATACCATCTCTCGGTCACGTCAAACACCACATCAACCACATTCAAGCTGCCAGGGGATGATTGCATTTCATAGGATACGAAGTTAAAAAGAGAGGTATTGAGCAGGTTTTCCCGGCTTTTTTCCAATAATCCATTGAATACCGTCTGATCCAATGTGTCCCCAACAGCAAACATTATTTCACGGGTTATGATATGATCTTTCGTAGTCTTATTTCCGTTGTACGCAATGCTTTTAACCAGAATCAGGCTATCATTCTGCGCCTGGAGAGCACCGCTTAGAATAGTGCAAACCAATAAAAGCAGTGGAAAAACAGTGATCTTAAGCCGGTGATAATTAGATGGGCTCAAAGTGAAATGGCTTAAACATTTAGGTAGTTCATCAGGGAATCGAAGCGGTCTTTCAGGTCTTCAGGGTCTTCTTCCTGCCCATATGATGCCTTGATGGTATAATTATATCTGTCGAATGTCTGGATGATGGCATTCAATTCCTGTTTATTTATTTTCAGGATCACATCCATATTCGTGGAATCTGCCCTGGGAGTCAGATACATGCTCAGGATCTTAGCATCATTGGATTCTATGATTTGGGCAATCTCCGACATGCTGTAATCGTTCTGGCTCATCTCCAGCACTATTACGGTTCCCGGCTGGCTGATGGCAGCCATCTTCGACATATTTGCTGCAAGGCTTTCCAGGCTTACAACCCCTTCATAGTTTTCATCTGCATCAACCACCGGCAGCAAGGTGAGGCGGTGTTCACTCATCATCTTGATCACATCATAAAAATGCTGGTGTTCGCTGATCATGAGCCTTGGCAAAACAAGTTTGAGGCTTCCAATCGGTGCGTCCAGATCAACATCCGACATCAGGTCATCTTCCGACAAGAGGGCCAGGTATGAATGATTGTTCACAACAGGAATGTGGGATACTTTAAATTCGGCCATCATGGAGATGGCCGTATCTACAGTATCTGATGTCCTGAGTGGGACTACTATATCACTGATCAATTCTGATGCTATCATATTCCATTTTTTTATGAACCGCCATCGGCCATGATACGAAGATAACCTTCATATCTGATCTTACTCAGTTTTCCCTGTTTTACGGCCTCTTTAACGGCACAACCGGGCTCATGCAGGTGGGTGCAATTGGTGTATTTACAGGCATGCATGAGGGCACGCATCTCAGGGTATCGCTCCGCCAGGGTGTTCCTGTCAAGGTCAAAGAGACCAAATTCTTTAATACCCGGCGTATCAATAATAAATCCTCCGAATGAAAGTCTGAACATCCTGGCAAAAGTAGTGGTATGAACTCCTTTGCTATGTGCTTTGGAAATTGGTTTGGTCTTCAGGTCGAGGCCGGGCTCAAGTGCATTGATAAGGGCCGATTTTCCAACACCGGAATGTCCGGCCACCAACGACACTGTATCTTTGAGCAGATCCTCAACTTCGCCTAAATTTTCACCGGTGAGCGCCGAAACTGAGTAAGAGGGATAGCCAGCAGCCTCATATACTTCTTTCAGTTCAGCAAGATCTTCCATCTGCTTTTCGTTATACAGATCGATCTTATTAAAGATGATAAGCGCCGGGATATGGTATGCTTCTGCAGTGATGAGGAAACGGTCGATGAAGCCTGTTGATGTTCTGGGCTCGGCCAGGGTAACAATGATGATTGCCTGGTCGAGATTGGCTGCCAGGATGTGTGATTCTTTCGACAGCTTGGTAGCCTTGCGAATGATATGGTTTTTGCGCGGGGAGATCTTGGAGATCAGCCCTGTGCCTTCTTCCTGCAGCACATGAAATCCTACATGGTCGCCAACGGCCAGGGGGTTGGTGGTTCTGATTCCCTGCACCTTGAACCTGCCTTTCAGTTTACATTCGGTGATGCTCCCATCAGGACTTAACACGCTGTACCAGCTTCCGGTTGATTTGATGACAATGCCTTCCAATGCTGCTTTTTTTATCTATCTGATACAAAGGTACATTATTCGCAGACATCATTTCCTGATCTCATACAGCTTTCCCGGCAGGCCTGTGATCACGCCCTCAAACTCCAACTTCAACAGTATAGAGGCAGCTTTCGATGCTCCCAGGCCTGCGATCAAGACGATATCGTCAATGGGTGCCCGCTCTTTTTCCAGGATGATATTCAGGATGACCTTTTCGTCATGATCATATTTTCCCAGAAGCTCAGTCTTGCTTTTCCGGGCCTGCACCGTCCCTTCCCATCCCATGGAATACCGGATATCGTCGGCCGAGCGTGTCAGGGCAGCTATATTCCGGCGTATCAGAAGATGGCATCCATCAGAATAGGGATCATACATCCTTCCCGGGATGGCGAATACATCTCTGTTATAAGAATTAGCTATCTCTGCTGTAATAATGGCACCGCCTTTAGTGGCAGATTCCACTACCAGAACGGCATCGGAGAGGCCTGCAATTATACGATTGCGTTTGGGGAAATTTTCCCTGTCGGGCTTCGACTGGCTCAGAAATTCTGTGAGCAGGCCGCCCTGTTGCAACATTCTGGCGGCCATATTCCTGTTCTCATTCGGATAGATGCGATCGAGGCCGTGCCCCAAAACTCCAATGGTCTGCAATCCGCAGCTAAGTGCCTTTCGATGTGCACAGCTATCGATGCCATAAGCCATTCCACTTGCAATCACTACATCCTCATCAGAAAAGCCTCCTATGACCTGCTGGCAGGCGCGTTTGCCATAGGATGTAGCTTTCCGGGTCCCAACCACGGCCAGCATCCTTTTCTCAAAAAGATTGTCTATCCCTTTATAATAAAGCATCAGGGGGCTGTCGGCACATTGCTTCAGTCGCCGGGGGTAATCATCATCATAGTAGTACAATGGCCTGATGCGGCTATTTGTAATAAATTTTACTTCCTGCTCTGCACGCAGCAGGAGTTCCTTCTTATTGAAATTATTGTTCAGGACCTTTGCCATACCCGGGATCTTCATAAGCACTTTTCTTTCTTCCCTGAAAATGGCATCAGGCTCCCCGCACCAGGCAATCAGCTTCTTTGCATTCATATGCCCAATACCCGGGATCAGTGTTACTGCGATCCTGTAAATCAGGGCATCATCATGATCTGTCATAGGGGTCATTCGGTTTATTCACTATATTTGTGTTGAGAGACGGATAAAGACCGACCTTCTATAGTATTAATATTGAAATCCGTAAAAAGTCACCCCAGTCACATGATTTTTTTTCAGGATATATGAACAAACGTAAAAAAATACTTGTTGCCCCTCTTGATTGGGGAATTGGTCATGCAGCCCGTTGCGTCCCTATCATCAGGCTGTTACAGGAAAAAGATATTGATGTGATCATTGCAGCCAGTGGAAGGCCGGCTTCTTTTCTCAAATCTGAATTTCCGACTCTCGAACATATTGATGTCCCCGGTTTTGAGATTACGTATCCTCATCATGGCAGTATGAGCCTTCGTATGCTGAGGCGCTCGCCGGTGATCCTGAGCGCCAACAGAAGGGAACACAGGATACTGGATGAACTGATAGATATCCATAGTATCGATGCGGTGATCTCCGACAACAGGTTCGGGATGTGGTCATCAAGGATCCCTTCTATTTATATCACCCACCAGGTAAGCATCAAAGCTCCGCCAGGATGGTCATTTACTGAAGGCCTCCTATACATGATGCACCGAAAATATATCGGAAACTACAACGAATGCTGGATCCCAGACTTTGATGAGCAAAGTGGGTTGTCGGGCGAACTTGCACACAAACGAAAGGCCCCTATCGACACACATTTCATCGGTCCCCTATCGAGATTTGAGTCTGCTGAGGGAAAACAACCAGAGAAAAAATATGACGTGATGGCCATCATCAGCGGGCCGGAGCCACAGCGCAGCATCTTTGAAG
>QMPN01000072.1 GCA_003648575.1 Bacteroidota bacterium | reverse complement strand
TTTTTTCTATACCGTTATAATTTTTTCTGCGAAGAAAAGGCAGTAGAATTGCTTGATGGCAACGATTGCGCGACGTATAAGATTGAACGAAGTTAAGTCAACTTCGGATATAGGAAATCGTGCAATCTTATATATCGTGCAATAAAAAAGTCACTTAGAATTACATGCGGAGGTGCGTAACGCCAGGGGTCCCTTCCCCCTTGCTAATCGCAGGTCAGGCAATTCCCAGCCCAATACTCACCAGCTCCACAATATCATAATTCTTCATATCCTCTTCCCGGTTCTTGTATTTGATGCCATCGGTCATCATTACCATACAGAAGGGACATGCGGTTGCAACAATATCGGCTTTGCATTCAATAACATCTTCAATTCTCTCAAGGAAAACTTCCTTATCGCCCTTTTCGGCTTCTTTGAACATCTGGCCTCCGCCGGCCCCGCAGCATAATGCAAAACTTTTGTTACGCTTCATCTCAACCATGGTACTGCCCTTAACGGCTAAAACAACATCACGTGGCGCCTTGTATTCGCCATTGGCACGTCCGAGGTAGCAGGGGTCATGGAATGTGATCCTCTTTCCGGCAAAGCCATTTGCATCAAGCTTTAACTTGCCTTTTTTGATCATCTCACTGAGGAGCTGGCTATGGTGGACCACCTCGAAATTTCCGCCCAGGTCGGGGTATTCGTTCTTAAAGGTGTTATAATCGTGCGGACAGGCGGTGAGGATTTTTTTCACGCCGTACATATTCATAGTCTCGATTATCATCAATGCTTGCATCTGAAACAGCATTTCATTCCCTGCCCTGCGGGCAACGTCTCCACTGTCAACCTCTTCGGTACCAAGAACTGCATAATCCACTTTCAGGTGATTTAGAACTTTTACAAGTTCTTTTGATACCTTTTTATACCTGTCGTCGAATGCTCCGGCAGAACCTATCCATAAAAGGTATTCGGGTGTTTTTCCGGAAGCATGCATATCTGCCATTAATGGTACATCGAGGCCTTCGGCCCAAAGCATACGGTCTTCGGGAGAAAATTGCCACGGGGCACCATTATTTTCAATGTTTGTGAACATGGCGTTCAGTTCACCCGGTGCGGCAGATTCTTCCATTACCAGGTATCTGCGCATATCTACTATCAATGAAGGATGGTTGATGTTGACAGGGCATTCCTGTGCACAGGCATTACAGGTAGTACATGCCCAGAGTTCTTCTTCGGATATATAACTTCTGACCAGGGATTTCTCATCACTGTAATCTTTGTTTTTCAACAGTCCGGGAGCTTTTTCCTTCATGCGTGCCCTCAGATCCATCAATACTTTTCGCGGAGAGAGCAATTTACCCGTTATATTAGCAGGGCATACTTCCGTACACCGCCCACACTCTGTGCATGAGAGTGAGTCAAGGTAGTTCTTCCAGGTGACATCTTCCACATCAAGCACACCAAAGCGGGAGACCTGGCCTTCCTCTTCCGGAGGAGGATCGGCAAAGGCAGCATTGGGATCCATCATCAATTTCACCTCGTCTGTGATCTCAGGCATATTGGGAAGATAACCCAGTGGTTCCAGCCTGCTGAGAAAAACATTGGGAACCGACATGAATACATGAAAGTGTTTGGAGTAAGGTAATATATTGGCAAACAGGAATATGAAGAGGATGTGTCCCCACCAGTTAATCTCATGCCACAGATGTGCCTGCGATTCAGGAAGGTTTACAAACAAGCCGGCAAGATATGAACTTACCGGGTAAACGCCCACTATTTCATGTCCCACAGAACTTGCATATACCAGGTAAAAGGTATTCATTCCCAGTAGGGTGACCATGAGCAGGCCTATCAGCGAAAGCGCGATATTGGCATCCAGGTGGGATTTGTGTTTCATCTCAATTCCTGTATACCGCTTAATATGTAAAAACAATCTCCTGAAAAGAAAAGCGATGATCATAAGCAAGATGACAAACCCAAATATATCGCCTAGGCCGGTAATAATATCATAAACAGGTCCAAGTACCGCTAAAATCCTCTCAGTGCCAAACAGTCCATCGATGATCATTTCGATACTTCCGATAAGGATCACAATAAACCCCCACCAAACCAGGGCATGCATAAATCCCACTACAGGACGCCTGAAGATCTTTGTTTGTCCGAAGGCTACGGTCATCATCACCATGAAGCGCTTCCCCCAGTTTTTAACCGGAAAAGGTTTTGTCAGGCTGAAGAAGCGGTAGATACGATAGGAAGTGAATGAAAATATACCCAGAGTGATTATAATACTGATCGCAAAAATAATTGCTTTGCTCATAAGTGACAGTTCTTAAGGTGAATAAGCTTTACATATTCGTTTAAACAATATTAGTAATAATATCGTTTAGATTTGGTTTAAATAAATGAGCTGGGGCGGAAGACTTCACAAATCCTGGACCTGCGAGGTCACTAAAAAATCATATATTTGCCTATACTTTTAATTGTGCGATTAAGATGAACGAAAAGCCGGAAATATATAAGCCAAAAAACCACGTTCGGATTGTCACAGCTGCGTCCCTCTTCGACGGGCATGATGCAGCGATTAATATCATGCGTCGGATCATACAGGCCACCGGGGTTGAAGTTATACACCTGGGGCACGACCGGTCTGTAAAAGAAATTGTCGACTGTGCAATTCAGGAAGATGCACAGTCAGTGGCTATCACTTCATACCAGGGTGGCCATATGGAGTATTTCAAATATATGCTTGACCTTCTGAAAGAAAGTGGATGCGAACACATTAAGATCTTTGGCGGTGGTGGAGGTGTGATCCTGCCGGAGGAGATGGATGAATTGCATGCTTATGGAATAGCCAGGATCTATTCACCTGATGATGGAAGACATATGGGTTTGCAGGGGATGATCAACGATGTGGTGAAAAATTCAGATTATGCAACGGGAAAGGATGTCAGAGTTTCTCTAAAGGATATTGAAAGAAAGCACCCCCATTCTATTGCACAACTGATCTCAGCTGCTGAAAACAACCCGGATGAGGTAAGAACGTTCATTGATAAATTAGGTGAAAGATCAAAAAGATCACCTGTACTTGGAATAACCGGTACGGGTGGCTCAGGGAAGTCATCACTGGTGGATGAGATCGTGCGCAGGTATCTCGATGATTATCCTGATAAGACCATCGGTATCATCTCCGTTGATCCATCAAAAAGAAAAACCGGGGGCGCACTACTGGGCGATCGCATCAGGATGAACTCCATCGACGACTCCAGGGTATATATGCGTTCGCTGGCTACCCGGCAGTCGAACCTGGCCATGTCAAAATATGTGAAAGACGCGGAAACGATTTTGCAGGCAGCAGGGTTTGACCTCATCATACTTGAAACATCCGGCATCGGACAATCAGATACAGAGATCATTGACCACTGCAACCTTTCCATGTATGTGATGACGCCTGAATACGGGGCAGCAACACAGCTTGAAAAGATTGATATGCTCGATTTTGCCGATATTATTGCGCTAAATAAATTTGATAAACGGGGCGCGCTCGATGCCTTGCGTGATGTGAAGAAGCAATACATGCGGAACCATCAGCTTTTTCATGCCGATCCGGATGATATGCCTGTCTACGGAACCATTGCCTCACAGTTTAGCGACCCGGGGGTAAACCAGCTCTACCGGTCCATAATGGAGCGCATTGATGAGATCTCAGGGGGCAGGTTCAAGACCAGTATGGAAGCCAGTGATGAAATGTCGGAAAAGATACATATCATTCCGCCAAAAAGGACACGTTACCTTTCCGAAATTGCTGATACGATCCGGAATTATAACGAATGGACAGAGGATCAGGCATCAGTGGCCCAGCGTATGTATGCGCTGGATGAGTCTATATCACTTTTGAAAAAAAAGGAGACACCATCAGAAGCTCTTGATGCGGCATATAAAGATGAAGAACTGGATCTCGATCCCCATAATTTGGAGATCATCCGGGGCTGGGATGATAAAATTAAAGCTTATAAAGAGAAAGAGTTTGTGTTTAAGGTGAGGGGTAAGGAACTGAGGGTGCAAACACATACTGAATCTCTTTCACACCTTAGTATTCCTAAGATCACCTTGCCCAGGTATAAGGGCTGGGGGGATGTTTTAAAATGGGTACTCAGGGAAAATGTTCCCGGCGAATTTCCATTTGCTGCCGGGGTATTCCCTTTTAAACGGGAAGGCGAGGACCCTACCAGGCAGTTTGCAGGGGAAGGAGGCCCGGAACGTACCAATAAGCGATTCCATTACCTGTCCTTCGGCATGCCGGCCGTTAGGTTATCTACGGCTTTTGATTCTGCTACCCTTTATGGGCGGGATCCTGACCTGAGGCCCGATATTTATGGAAAGATTGGGAATGCCGGTGTATCCATTTCCTGCCTGGATGATGCCAAACGGCTATATTCAGGTTTCGACCTGGTCGATCCCAAAACATCGGTCTCAATGACGATCAACGGGCCGGCACCAACTCTCGTTGGCTATTTCATGAATGCTGCCATTGACCAGCAATGTGAGGTATATATTCGCGAGAAAGGCCTTGAAAAAGAGGTGAACAAGAAGATTGACACACTTTATAAAGAAAAAGGAATCAAACGGCCTGCTTATAACGGCCCCATACCTGAAGGACATAATGGCTTAGGGCTTATGCTGCTTGGGGTAACCGGCGACATGGTTCTTCCGGAGGAGGTATATAGTAAGATCAAGGTGGATACCATTTGCAGTGTGCGTGGCACGGTCCAGGCTGATATCTTAAAGGAAGACCAGGCACAGAATACATGTATTTTCTCCACTGATTTTGCATTGAAAATGATGGGGGATGTACAGGAGTATTTCAACCAAAACCATATCAGGAACTTTTACTCCGTTTCAATCTCTGGTTATCATATTGCTGAAGCGGGAGCCAATCCGGTAACACAACTGGCTCTGACCCTTGCAAATGGCTTTACCTATGTTGAGTATTATGTTTCAAGGGGAATGGATATCAACGATTTTGCACCTAACCTTTCATTCTTTTTCTCCAATGGCATTGATGCTGAATATTCAGTTCTGGGAAGAGTAGCCAGGCTTATCTGGTCCAAGTCGATGAAGCTGAAATATGGTGCCAATGAACGTTCCCAAAAACTTAAGTACCATATCCAGACTTCAGGCCGGTCGCTTCATGCACAGGAAATTGATTTTAACGATATTCGTACAACCCTGCAAGCGCTTTACGCCATATATGATAATTGTAATTCTCTTCATACCAATGCATATGATGAAGCAATAACCACTCCTACGGAGGAATCAGTGAGAAGGGCCATGGCCATACAACTGATCATTAACCATGAACTGGGGCTGGCAAAAAATCAAAATCCACTTCAGGGATCCTTTATCATTGAAGAACTCACTGACCTTGTGGAAGAAGCTGTTCTGATGGAATTTGACAGGCTTACAGAAAGGGGAGGCGTACTTGGTGCCATGGAAACCATGTACCAGAGGAGCAAGATCCAGGAGGAATCACTGTATTACGAAACGCTTAAACATAGCGGTGAACTGCCAATTATGGGAGTGAATACATTCCTGTCTTCAAAAGGCAGCCCCACAGTAATACCGGGTGAAGTGATCAGGGCAACAGCTGCAGAAAAGGAACAACAGATCAGCACTATCAGAGATTTGCATAAGACCTGGGAAGAAGAAGCTGAAATCCGGCTTGAAGACCTGAAGAATCGTTCAATGCATAATGAGAATGTTTTTGCCGGCATCATGGAAGCTGCAAAATACTGTTCTATCGGACAGATCTCACAGGCATTATTTGAAGTAGGTGGACAATACAGAAGGAATATGTAGTATTATTTCATCAACCCGGTTCCTCCCTAAAGATTCAGGCGTCACCTTCGTAATCTTCCGGCATATCGTATAAAAAACTGTTATAAGGATAACGCCTGACATGGATCTCCTTTACTTCTTCATACAATATTTGCCGTAAGTCTGCAATATTGGTTTTTTGCCTGGCCGAGATAAAAGCACTTTTGTATTCTGTGTTTGCCATCCATGTTTTTTTCAAGTCGTCCAGGGAGTAGTTTTCCCTTTCTACCGGGCTAAGATCATCTTCATCCTTTTCAATGAAACTATAGGCATCGATCTTGTTGAAAACCATGATGGTTGGCTTGTCATGGGCACCGATCTCCGCGAGGGTAAGATTTACCGTACTGATCTGATCTTCAAATTCAGGGTGGGAGATATCAACAATATGGACAAGGATATCAGCCTCCCTGACTTCGTCGAGTGTTGATTTGAAGGATTCGATAAGGCTGTGGGGAAGCTTCCTGATAAACCCAACGGTGTCGGAGATGAGGAAGGGGAGATTTTGCAGTACAAGCTTTCTGACTGTTGTATCCAGGGTTGCAAATAGTTTATTTTCAGCAAAGACATCAGATTTGCTCAGCAGGTTCATCAATGTTGATTTTCCAACATTGGTATAGCCAACAAGGGCTACCCTGACCATTTTACCCCTGTTTTTGCGTTGTGTTGCTTTCTGCTTATCGATCTGGATAAGCTTTTTCTTAAGCAAGGATATCCGGTCACGGATGATCCGCCTGTCGGTCTCAATTTCTGTTTCACCGGGCCCTTTCATACCAATACCCCCCTTTTGTTTGGAGAGGTGGGTCCACATACGTGTAAGCCTGGGAAGGAGATATTCATATTGCGCCAATTCCACCTGTGTCTTGGCATGAGCTGTTCGTGCCCTGCTGGCAAAGATGTCCAGGATAAGGTTGTTTCTGTCGAGGACCTTGCATTCCAGCACCCTTTCAATGTTTCTGAGCTGTGAAGGGCTGAGCTCATCATCAAATACAGCGATATCCACCTCATTTTCATTGACATATTGCCTGATCTCTTCCAACTTGCCTGATCCGACAAAGGTTCTGGGATCGGGATGATCCATCGACTGTTGATAGGTCTTAACAGGGATACCTCCGGCAGTATCTACCAGAAAAGCAAGTTCACGAATATGTTCTGAAATACTTCGGCGATTATCTTGTTTGCCGATAATGCCAATGAGAACAACAGTTTCTTTCCCCCGTTTTATTTCGAAAGGTCCCGGCATTAAAAAGTCTTAAATCCAATGATCTCCCTTACCTCACGAATAGTCCTGGCTGCGCTCTCCCGGGCTGCCTCGGCTCCCTGGCTTGTTACTTTTCGAAGGTATGCTGTGTCTTCCGTTAAGCTCAGGATCTTTTCGCGGAAAGGAGTTGTAAATGATATAATATCTTCAGCAAGTTGTTTTTTCAGGTCACCATAGCGAACGGTACAATTATTATAAGCCTCATCGAAAAATGATACCGTGTCAGGTGTTGAAACCACTTCCATAAGGGTAAAAAGATTTTGGATGGGTTCTGGTTTTTCCTGGTTCATTTCTGTCGGGCCGCTGTCGGTTACGGCACGCATCACTTTTTTGCGGATCACTTCAGCTGAGTCGGCCAGGAAGACGGCATTGCCTTCTCCTTCCGATTTACCCATCTTGCCTGCACCGTCGAGACCGGGGATCTTCACCAGTGCTTCTCCAAAGTTGTATGCCTGGGGTATGGGGAAGTAATCAACTTTATATATGCGGTTGAAACGGCGGGCAAAGGTGCGCATCATTTCAAGGTTCTGCGCCTGGTCTTTCCCAACAGGAACTTTTGCTGCCCTGTGAATGATCACATCAGCAGCCATAAGAGTAGGGTATGTCAAAAGCCCGGCATTTACATTCTCGGGTTGCTTCCTGACTTTTTCCTTAAAAGATGTGCAGCGTTCCAGTTCGCCCAGGTATGCATTCATATTGAGCAAAAGGTAGAGTTCCGTGATCTCCGGCACATCACTCTGAATATATATAGTAGCCTTTTCCGGGTCGATGCCTGCGGCCAGGTATTCCACCAGGACATTTTTAACATTCCCGTGCAGGTCTTCCGGTGTGGGGTGGGTCGTGAGCGAATGATAATCTGCAATGAAGAAAAAGCAATGATTGCTTTCCTGCATCTTAACAAAGTTCTTCATAGCACCAAAATAGTTCCCAAGGTGCAGATTTCCTGTCGGCCTGATGCCACTGACGACTGTTTCCATAATTAAAAACTATATCTTTAATTCTTCTCCATTCCGGTCGTAGAGATGATATTCCAGAAGATGGAAATTACTGTTCTTGTTTATAGAGATTTTCTTGCCAAACTTACGTTGCCATTTGTTTCGCAGCGACGACAACATACCTTTTGTCATGAAGGCATGAAGGAATGGATGGACCTCAAGAGTGATCTGCTTTTCATTTTGTTCCTGCACCAGGTACTGGATATTATTTTCAATTTCATCGGTGATGAGGATGCTTGGCCCGACCTTGCCGGTACCATTGCAGGAAGGGCATTTCTCCAGAGTTTCAATGGTCATCTCGGGGCGTACCCGCTGCCGGGTGATCTGCACCAGTCCGAATTTACTTGGCGGAAGTATGGTGTGTTTGGCCCGGTCTTTAGACATTTGTTCTTTCAGGTGCTGAAAAAGTTGACGTCTGTGTTTAGCCTCAAGCAAATCAATAAAGTCCACAACAATGATACCTCCCATATCACGCAACCTGAGCTGTCGTGCGATCTCGGAAGCGGCTTCCAGGTTCACTTCAAGAGCGTTAGTTTCCTGGGAGTTGAGTTTATTCACCCTGTGGCCGGAGTTTACATCAATAACATGCAGAGCTTCGGTATGCTCAATAACGAGATAAACCCCGCTTTTAATGGTAACGGTCTTGCCAAATGAACCCTTTATCTGTTTGTCAACACCAAAGTTTTCAAAGATCGGGCCTCTACCCTTAAAGTGCTTAACAATGTCAACTTTTTGTGGCGCGATCTTACCAATGAAATGTCTGATCTCCTCGTACAATTCATGGTCATTGACATGAACGCTGTTGAATGATTCGTTCAACACATCACGCAACAATGCAGATGTCCTGTCCAACTCGCTTACAATTTTATTGGGAGGCTTAAGACCACGTAGTTTGTGGGTCAGCGTATACCATTTCTTGACAAGGCTTTTCAGGTCTGCATCGAGGTCGGCAACAAGAATATCTTCTGCTACTGTCCGGATAATTACACCCATATTATTGGGCTTTATGCTCTGGATCAGTCGTTTTAAGCGGTTTCGCTCCTCAACGCTTTTAATCTTTTGCGAAATTGAAATACGGTTCGAAAACGGAACCAGAACAAGGTATCTCCCGGCAAAAGATATCTCCGAAGAGATTCTCGGCCCTTTGGTGGAGATAGGTTCCTTGGCGATCTGTACGGCGATCTGTTGATTTGTTTTCAGGACAGCAGAGATCTTTCCTGTCTTCTCAATATCCTGTTCAAGCTTAAAATTAGTGATATCCGGTTGTGGGCCTTTAGTTGAAATGGCATACCTGACAAACTTATTAAGGGATCTTACCTGGGGGCCCAGGTCTAAGTAATGCAGAAAACCGTCCTTTTCGTAACCTACGTCAATGAATGCTGCATTAAGACCGGGCATGATCTTTCTTACCCTGCCCAGGTATACATCACCAACGGCGTAGTTATTGTCAACTTTTTCTTTGTGAAGTTCAACTAGGAATTTGTCCTCCAGCAAAGCAATTTCCACCTCGTTATTAAACGAATTTATGATCAATTCCTTTTCCACGGTAGTATGGTTTAAATAGTTAAACCACTGACAAAAAATATATCAATGATCAATCGAAAACAAGAAAGGCGGCATGGAAAAGCGGTAGGGTCGGAAAAATAAAACAATTGCATAATGTTTCAAAACAACATTATGCAATTGCTACGCTATTTTTTCTTGTGTCTGTTCTTCCGCAGGCGTTTTTTACGCTTGTGGGTTGACATCTTATGTCTCTTTTTCTTTTTCCCGCTTGGCATAATAATTTCTTTTTAGACGATTACTTCACATTTTTTTTCACGTCATTGACAAAAGTCTTAGCAGGCTTGAAAGAAGGAATGAAATGTTCCGGAATAATGATAGTAGTGTTCTTTGAAATGTTCCTTCCGGTTTTCTGAGCCCTTTTCTTTACTGTAAAACTTCCGAATCCCCTCAGGTATACATTTTCACCATTAATGAGTGATCCTTTAACAGCTTCCATAAAAGCTTCAACGGTTGCCTGTACAGCAACTTTTTCAATTCCTGTTTTGTTCGCGATATCTGCTACGATTTCTGCTTTTGTCATGATATATTTTTTTTAGTAGTTAATTGTAAATTTCGTTATGTGGGCTGCAAAGATATAATTTTTTTTAAATCAAATCTGATTTCTGAAATTAATTTTTTATTTCTAATGTACTCTAAATAAAATTGTTCCCTCATCAAATGGACTTCACAAAACAAGTATTGAAATGGCATGAAACGTATTGCCGTGACCTTCTGTGAAGGGCTTTTCTCTTGATCATATAAATTGTGAGATCTTATCCTCAAAACCCTTCGTCTGTCATTTTTTTGGATTTTTTATGGTGAAAAAGTGTGACATTTTGCTAAAAAAGGTATTAATAGTTAGACCCACGGCAATAATGCATGACTTGTTAAGGGAGGCTTCACTAAATTAACTAAATTTGTAAACTAAATTAAAACTAAGAAAAATGGCTGGAATCAACAAAGTAATCCTGGTGGGAAACCTTGGAAAGGACCCGGAGGTCAGAACGCTTGAAAATGGAGCAAAAGTTGCCAACTTTACACTGGCAACATCCGAAACTTATAAAAATAAAGAAGGGCAGCGTGTTACGACAACAGAATGGCATAATATCGTCTTGTGGCGCGGCCTTGCTGATATAGCCGAAAGATTTCTTCGGAAGGGAAATCAGGTTTATATCGAAGGAAAGATCAAGTCCAGAACCTGGGATGACAAGGACGGAAATAAGCGATATATTACAGAGATCTTAGGTGACAATCTCACCATGCTGGGAAGCAAGAGGGATTCTGATGACTCGGCTTCAGCCCCTGCACCCATTGAAAATACAGCTCCGGATACAAAAGCGGGCGACGAGAAAGATGACCTGCCATTTTAATCTTTCCGGCTCGCCCCGGGGCTTAGTTATATCATTATCCCCGGATCAGAGATTGGCTTTTATTAGCGGAAATTGTTTAATTTTGTAATTGAAATATCTGCCGCTGCCAACTTGGCAGCGGTATGGTTTTTTTACTAAATTTGTACATAAACAGCAGTGAAACAGCGATCATTGCCCTGCTGGAAAAAATTAAGTCCTTGGAAGAACCTGATTCTGCCGGTATTTTTTATAATGCATTTATCGTGATCCTTGATGCATTTGTCCAACCGTTCTCAATTACTATACTGGTATCTCTGGTGGTATTGCTGGTATTACTGTTTTTTTCAGCCATGGTCTCAGGCTCGGAAATAGGCTTTTTTTCCCTTGGCCCGCAACATCTCGAAAAGCTTAAACAATCAACTTCCGGCAGGGGTAAACTGATATTGAAATTGCTGGAAAGGCCCAAACGCTTACTGGCGACTATCCTTATTGCAAACAATTTTGTGAACGTGGCCATTGTCATCCTCTCCACATTTATTGCTTCTCAATGGTTCAACCTTAGCAGTTTCCCCGTACTTGCATTCATCGTTCAGGTGGTTGTGATCACAGCCCTGATCCTGCTGCTAGGTGAGATATTACCGAAAATGTACGCCAGTGTATATCCGGTAAGGTTTTCAAAAAGTATGGCCGGGGTGCTCAATGTTCTTATTAAGATGTTTTATCCCTTAAGCTCTATTCTGGTCAGGTCAACATCCTTTCTGGATAACAGGGTTGCCAGGAAAAGCCACGTTTTGTCAAGAAGCGAATTATCAGAT